>JBATDO010000094.1:0-1731 GCA_049663505.1 Sphingorhabdus sp. | reverse complement strand
CGGCTAGCCTGTGACAATAGGCAGAGATGCTTGCATCACATGCAGCGCGTAAAAGGTCGCTTGTGGCATAGGATTCCTGCACCACCGTGCCGACAAAGCATGTAAAATCCTCGATGGGTCCATTGAGCATCGACAGCCGGAAATCGACATGCGCGATATAGCGTTCAAGCGGGTCGGCAATTCTTGTCCACGGTGGAAGCGTGAAGATGAGTTCTTCTGCGCGCCGGGTCCATTGTTCAACTGCTTCGATTGCAAGGGCTTCCTTGGTCGCAAAGTGATGGAAAAATGCGCCCTTGGTGACACCTGCCCGGGCACATAATTCGTCGACAGATGTCGCAGAATAGCCCTTGTAGCGAACAGTTACATGCGCTGCCTCGATCAGCCTTGCACGAGCCGAGGTCGTAGGGCGCATCATCACGGTCGGCGTGGCAGCCGACCTCTTGCGGATTGCATCAGACGCCCGAATCGCGGTCATCCCAAAAACATACCAACTAGTCGGTATGCGTCAACACTTGCCAGGATCCGCCGCCGCCTGCCTGTGCACAGCCCGTGAATCTCGGCGACTTATGGATTTGAATGCTAGTCCAGCGGGATATACGCAGCGATATCACGCGGCTTGAGATAGAGCGCCTCGTCATGGGCCACGCTGTTGGTCAGAGCATAAAATGCCCGTGCCTTGTCCGCGCTCATTCCCATTTCGCGGTAATAAGCGACATATTCCTGGTTGACCGGATCGCTCTCGGCAAAATCTTCAGGTTCCATCCCGTCTTCATCCAGCCAGCTGTGCACTGCGAACTCTGCTCCAGGATCGGCGTGACGCTTCGATCCAGCAAGGAATAGCTCGACCCCTCCTGAGCGAACCGATCCACCATTTGGGACATAAGTGGTGATATTCGCCTTGCGGATCATCCGGGCAAGCAGCAGGTTTGCGATGTCATCACCTGTGCCAGGGCAATCCACCATGACGATCTGGCGGATCGCTGGATGTTGTTCAAGCATGGCCTTGAACTGGGACGGCGTTTCGCTCTCGATGCTGCCATCCAGTTCAACGCGATCAGGCGCAACCACACGGAAAGGCCCAAAGCTTGCCAATGATGTTGTTTGCACCAGTGTTGATGGAGCATCATCAACGTCATGATGGATCTCGATTTCGATGGCGATATTGTTAACGGCATGCCCGCCCGTTGGCGCAAGGGTGAGTGCACCAAGAGCGAGCATGCGTAAAGCGACGGCGAGCTTCATGTGACACTAATGACACCGAACGCCTTGCCGAGATGTAACCGCGGACGGTTAAGGTAAATTAGGGATGTTTGCGCAGTTCTTCTTGAACGGCCACTTCACGACAATTGCGCCATGTTGGTGCGCAACGCAGTCCTGGGCGGACCGGTCTCGGCTGTATATTTCCCTGCTTGCAGGGAATTAGCAGGGAATTCCGCAGTTTTTGAGCAAATTTGTAACTATAGTTTATGTTTAAACCTATGTTATTGGGCCACAAATAACGAAAATTCCCTAGAGGCCGAGCAGGGAATTTATCGAGACCGAGCAGGGAATATTCTCAATCTATGCAGGGTATCATCCATTGCATTTTACCAAACCAATTGCTGCTCTGACCGGCGCTCAATCAACAATTGGAAGGTTGGCTAGAAGGAAGTTGCGCGCCCAGAGTCGAAATATTAGATAAAAATTTGTCCGGACATATTTTCTTTTCTGTGCCATTGTTCTAGTCTGATT
>JBATDO010000093.1:0-2226 GCA_049663505.1 Sphingorhabdus sp. | reverse complement strand
ATTTCGTGGGCTTTGGTCAATGGCATTCGAGATTGTTAGCCGGTTGCAGGGCTTTTGGCTATAACAGCGACTTGACCTTTTTTGCGTTGGGGGTTAGGGGCAGCGTCTTTCGCGGAACACTGATTCCGAATAACATCATTTTATACAGGATACTCATCATGGCGCGCATTTGCGAACTCACTGGCAAGGGCCGTATGGTCGGCAACAACGTGAGCCACGCCAACAACAAAACCAAGCGTACATTTTTGCCGAATCTGCAGAATGTGACATTGTTGTCGGACTCGATGGAACAGGGTTACAAGTTCCGCGTATCTACATCTGGCCTGCGCTCGGTGGAGCATGTTGGTGGCCTGGACAATTGGTTGTTGAAGACCAAGGACGAGAAACTTTCTGACAACGCCCGCAAGGTGAAGAAAGAAATCGCCAAGAAGCAAAAAGCAGCTGCTTGATGCATTGTACCGCTCTTGGCGGTACCTTGTTAAAGAGATTCAAAACCGGGAGCGGGCAACGCTTCCGGTTTTTTCGTGCCTGCTCGTTCGGATAAGCGAAACTTCATAAGCAAAGTGCGTTGCCAGATATTGAAGTTATTGTCTGATACCAGCCAAATGATCGTTGCACCGCCTTCTGTGCTGGTTGTCACACCTTCCATGTTATCGACGAGTAACGGGGTCGCTAGTCTGGCGATGGTTTCTCCCTTTACTGTGGCACCCCGTGTGATGTCCTTCAGGTCGACCAGCGCCAGCTTGGCGGCAAACCCACCAGGCAGGCCAATTGAACGGGCGAGCACCAGCATCCTGCCGTCTGGCAGCATCGTTCCATCAGTCACGCGGTAGCCCGTTGGCGGCCGATAGCTGAAACGCGCGACACTGGTTCCACTCTCGACTGGATCACCTGAAAAAAGCAGTGCCTCGTGCAAGCCATTTTCAAGGCTTTCCGAAATGAGTACAAATCGGCCATCGGGAAGGCGAATGATTGCCTCGGCTCCCTTGTTGCGGGGCCAGTGCTGCATCTCGGCTGGGCGAACGATGCCGTCAGACCGTGCGAAAGAGCGCGAAAATCTCCGGATTGCGTGTTTCGCTTCATAGCTTATCCAAAACCGGCCGGTCGATGGGTCATGGGCCATGCCCTCACTGTCCCTGTCCCTGTAGTCCTTTTTGGGTCCTTCTGAATCGGGTAACGGAGCAATGAATGGCCTATCGCTGCGGTCGTCATTTGTTAGCCCGAAGCCGATCAGTGTGCCGGCATCGCTGACCCCGACAAACCTCCCCTCGGCAAGTGCCGTCAATGCCGATATTCCTCCAAAATCGTCGTTGCCGCTCCCCAGTTCCCATGCGGAGAGAAAGATCAGGCCGCCCAGCCTGCGCGGGCCTGGATGGGCCGGGTCAAGCTCGAGCGGTTGTAGCGCAATGTTCTGGCTATTGTTGATATAGACGGTTCGCACACCGCCAACCGTCATTATCGCCAGCACGATCATCAGTAAATATCGAACAGGCAACGCAATCATCGCCTTGTCTATAGCGGCAGCGATGGTCGAACCCAAGCCTGAACACAAGATAACTGAGTCATTCAGGAAAGGCTCAACTGACTTCGGCAATAAGGGGGTTGTTAAGAACGAAGCATCGCCCAAGATTTTTCCCTAACGGGAAGGGCCAAAGGAAAAAGTGGAGACATGATATGAACATGAAGAAAAGCATTGGCGCACTAGTCCTGGCCGCAACAGCAATTACCGGCTTTTCGGCAGCCCCTGCCATGGCTCGCCACGGGGACGATGATGGCTACCGTTATAGCCGTGACGACCGCAGCTATCGACAGGACCGTCGCGAATATCGTCGCGATCGCTATTACAGGAACAACAGCCGTTGTGACCGTGGGACCGGTGGTACCGTGATTGGCGCAGTGGCCGGTGGCTTGCTGGGTAATGAAGTCGCCCGCCGCGGCAACCGAACTGAAGGTACCATCATCGGTGCAGCGGTTGGTGCCTTGGCAGGTCGGGCAATTGACAAGTCGGACAGCAACTGCCGCCGTCGTTGAACCCATAATTGATATTCTTCCTGGCGATCGTCCCTGAACCTCCTCGATCGCCGGGAGGAAAAGACACCTCTTCGGGGGTGGGCCGATACCTGAAAGGGTGTCGGCCTTTTTGTTGGTGATTACTCGGTGGCACACAGGAATTCCGTACGCGGGCGAGGTTCAAATCTGGAAAGGATTTGGCACAGTGCATCGCAC
>JBATDO010000092.1:0-3728 GCA_049663505.1 Sphingorhabdus sp. | reverse complement strand
CTCTCGGGCATTTGGGGCAGTTCGTGCTGGTATCACCCCAGCACAAGCTCACGATCGTTCGGCTGGGCAAGACAGTCGACAGCGAGCTTGATCCAATTAATCACCAACTGGCAAAGATCGTTAAAATTTTTCCAAAGGACTAGTGTCAAGCGGGGCGGTCAGGCTTTCGCCATTGGAGCCTCATCGCCCAAATCTTCAAACCACGCCTCGACCGGTCCGCTCAATTTCAACAATAGCGGTTGGCCCTTGCGATCGCGTGCCTTGCCTGCCTGAACCTTGATCCAACCTTCGGAAATGCAATATTCCTCGACGTTTGTCCGCTTTTCGCCTTTGAAGCGGATACCCACGCCGCGTGCAAGAAGGTCGCCTTCAAAATACGGGCTCATGGGGTTGATCGAGAGGTGATCGGGTGGGGTGTCTGTTGCATCGGTCATGGACCGCGCCTTTGCCGCAAGCAGTCCTCAAAGGCAATGGCCAAGAACATCAATATGTAATTGTTGGAGCCTGAGGGGCCGACCCACGATTGATCATGTGGGCGGTTGCATATTTCTTGCGGACAAACGCTCTTTGGAAAAATCCGTATTATTGGACATTCCAGGAGATGAATCGTCGGCACTTTTACCGCAGTTGGTGCATTTGGTCGGATAAGCTGGCAAGGGACTGTAATGACGGGAACAAGATACGACGCGATCATATTGGGGGCAGGCGGTGCCGGTCTTATGTGCGCGCTCACTGCCGGCCAACGCGGACGACGCGTGTTGGTGATCGATCATGCCAGCGGTCCAGGAAAGAAAATCCTTATTTCAGGTGGAGGACGGTGCAATTTTACAAATGTGAATGCACAGGCCGACCGGTATATCTCGGTCAATCCACATTTCGCCAAGTCTGCTCTTGGACGCTATCGTCCGCAGGATTTCATCAACCTGGTAAACCATCATGGAATCGCGCATCACGAAAAGACGTTAGGGCAACTCTTTTGTGATGGATCCGCAAGACAGATCGTCGAAATGCTGATGGACGAATGCGACAAGTCGGTGGCAACCGGCGGCCGTGTGGATTTTGTCTTTGGAGCGCCGATCAGCGAAGTAACGCTGGAAGGAAGCGAATATCGCGTGGGCTACAACGGCATGATCGCGCATGCCGCCGCACTCGTGATTGCAACCGGTGGTCCTAGCATCCCCAAGATGGGCGCAACCGGCTTTGCTTATGATCTGGCGCGGCAATTCGGATTGAAAGTAGTCGAACCTCGTCCGGCTCTTGTCCCGTTGACGCTTGGTGGCGAAGACGTGCTGTTTCGTGAGCTTTCGGGAGTTTCTGCTCAAGTTACAGCAATCCATGGCAGGACGTCGTTTAACGAGGCAGCTCTCTTTACACACCGCGGTCTGAGCGGTCCTGCTATACTCCAGATCAGCAGCTTTTGGCGGCCCGGAGACAGCATCGCCATTGATTTTCTTCCCGGCGAGGACGCAGCAGAACTGTTGCGCTCTGAAAAGCGCGCACGACCTCGGGCGAGCTTGCGATCTACGTTGGACAGATTACTGCCCGCGCGATTAGCGGAGGCGCTCGCGGGGCGCTTGGGTTTCGTTGGTAATCTTGCTGACCAGTCCGACCGGAAGCTCTTCGAGGCAGGGGAACAATTGGGAAATTGGACATTCACACCTAATGGCAGCGAAGGCTTCGCCAAGGCCGAGGTAACCCTGGGCGGTATCAGCACCGATGCCCTGTCACAACAAAGCCTCGAGGCCAAAAACGTCAAAGGACTTTATTGCATCGGCGAGGCCGTAGATGTAACTGGTTGGCTAGGCGGCTATAATTTCCAGTGGGCTTGGGCAAGCGGCGTTGCTGCAGGGAATGCGATCTAGTCGGTTTAAAATATTCCTGTGCATTCAGCCATTTGATGCCATTCATCGGACGAGATCCACTGTCCAGCTCGATATTTATTTTGTTCATCGTGGGTCCAATTGCATCCGCCCACCGTTTCTTCCCCGTCAGACAATGACACGAAAGGGAAGAATACATGAAGAATATCACCCCTCTGATGCTGGCAGCAGCATCGCTCTCTCTCCTAACTACTCCGGCGTTTGCGCAATCCGAAGACAAGCAATGGGAAGGCCCATATATCGGCGGATCAGTTGGTATCGCAGCACAGAACAATGATCGCGGTGAAAATGTGGTCTTTGACACAAACATGGACGGAAATTATAACGACACCGTTCGTACTGTACTGGGTGCTGACGCATTTTCACCGGGCTTCTGTGGCGGTGCGGCAAGTGGAACAACTCCGATTGACGGCTGCCGCGGCGACAAGGACGGCCTCGAATACAACATCCGGGCAGGCTATGATGTCCAGCAAGGCAATATGGTTTACGGCGTTGTTCTTGAAGGCGGAAAGTCCAAGGCTCGCGATAGCGTGACGGCGTTCAGCACGACACCGGCATCCTACACATTTACGCGTGAGCTTGACTATTCGCTCGGTGCGCGGGCACGTGTCGGATATGCAGCACGAGGCGCATTATTTTACGCCACGGGCGGCGCTGCCTACGGGAAGATCGACAACAGTTTTTCCACCACTAACGGCGCAAACAGCTTCACCGACAATGGTGGAACGAAAAGCTGGGGCTGGTCAGCGGGTGGCGGAACCGAAGTGAAGATTGCCAAGAATTTTTCACTCGGCCTCGAATATCTTTACACCAACTATGTCGATGATGATTATAAGGTGAGTGTAGGGCCGGGCACGGCTGCTGCAACAAATCCCTTTTTGCTCGTCAATCCGGCGGGAACCGACATGCGCCGGGATTCGAGCGATTTCGACATGCACAATATCAGGTTGACTGCAGCGATCCGCTTCTAATTCGAGGCGGGAACCTGAGGGTCGCAAGGGGAGGGCGTCGGCTTGGTCGGCGCCCTCCTTTAATTTAGGCTGCTTGCTTTGAGCGTGATTGTTTCTTGCGTTCATTCGGATCAAGGAAGCGTTTGCGAAGGCGAATATTCTTGGGTGTCACCTCTACCATTTCGTCGTCATCCACATAGGCAATGGCCTGCTCAAGCGTCATGCGCCATGGTGGAGTGAGACGAATTGCATCGTCCTTTCCGGTCGACCGGAAGTTGGTAAGCTGCTTGGACTTCATGGGGTTGACTTCAAGGTCGTCCGGCTTGGCATTCTCGCCGATGATCATGCCTTCGTAGAGAGCTTCGCCAGGAGACACCATCAAGATGCCGCGCTCTTCCAATGGACCCAAGGCATAAGCAACTGCTTCGCCTGCGCCATTCGAGATAAGAACGCCATTCTTACGGCCTTCGATATTGCCCTTGTGCGGACCATATTTTTCGAACAGTCGGTTCATTATTCCTGTTCCGCGCGTGTCGGACAAGAATTCACCGTGATATCCAATGAGGCCACGTGAAGGTGCGCTGAAGGTAATGCGCGTCTTGCCGCCGCCGGAAGGCCGCATATCGGTGAGTTCGCCCTTGCGAACCGCCATTTTCTCGACAACCGTGCCTGAATATTCATCGTCGACGTCGATCACTACCGTTTCATACGGCTCAGTTGGCTTACCGTTCTCGTCTTGACTGAACAGCACGCGTGGACGCGAAATGCCCAGTTCGAAGCCTTCGCGGCGCATCGTTTCAATCAGGACGCCCAGCTGCAATTCCCCACGTCCAGCAACTTCAAAGCTGTCCTTGTCGGCGGACTCGGTAATACGAACCGCAACATTGCTTTCAGCTTC
>JBATDO010000091.1:0-11097 GCA_049663505.1 Sphingorhabdus sp. | reverse complement strand
GAAGCGGTGATGATCGGTGGCGAGGCCAGCTTTGGCGCTCACCGACAACAGCACGAAACGCGCGAACTGATCTGCAAGCTCGTGGTTGATCATCCTGATCGGCAGGGCGCAGAATTGTTTGCGCGTGAGCAATGGGCAGGCATTTCGGGAATGTCTGTGGGCACTTCTATCAACCTCGCCACGCATGTGCAGCCAATGACGGGCACATTCCTGTTCCTCCTGAACAAGCAGGCAGTGACCTCGCGAATGACACTTGGTGGCGTGACTCTGGACGTTCCAGTCGCAATGGGCGTCCCGGAAGCAAGATGCGCATCCCTCAGTTCGCAGCCAAAGCCCGGCCCGGAACCCAAGACGGGAGAGGTCGCGGTCGAACTGGTCCGGTTAGCCTGGGCGCGCAGTGGCGACAAAGGCCACCTGTTCAACATTGCCATCATTGCGCGTAGCCCTGAGTATCTTTCCTATCTGCGCGCGGCCCTGACCCCCGAGGCGGTAGGCGAGTGGTATCGCCATCTCAGGCCCGATGGGTTGCCGCCGCACGTCGACCGATATGACGTCCCAGGCTTCAACGCGCTCAACTTCGTGCTCCACGATTGTCTGGCCGGCGGGATCAATGCAAGCACTCAGCTTGATCCCGCAGCCAAGGGAATGGCGCAAATGCTCCTGCGCTTTCCAGTACCCGTGTGCGTTGCGCTTCAGGCGAAGTTCGCAAAGCCCAACCAATCCCACGTAGGAGACTGAAATGGCGGACTATTCTTATCTTATGAGCGGCATCAAGAAGATCGATACCGACAGCAGTGTGCTGGTGAGTTCGTCCCGCTACCTGAACGATGCCAGGATACGCGATTGGCTGGCGACACATTTTCTGCGCCGGAACGGCCCTGATGTTCCCACCCCGTCGGATTCAATCCAGCTCGTCCAGATCCTGCGCGAGGTGCAGGATATCGATCATATCAATGCGCTGTTCGCGATGGAACGGCAGAAAAATCCGACCCTCGACGCATGGTTCAACGAAGGTTTCGTCTCCACATTCCAGGCCTGCGACCTGAAGTCCTTCGGTTCGGAAACAGTCGGGGGATTGTTTCATGCACAACTCACCGGAATCGGAATGCAGATCGATATCGTCCCGCCTTTCACACCGCGCAACGACTATGAATATTTCCAGCTTCGTGCCGGGCAGCAGCATGATTTCGAACACCTGCTCGGTGGCGGCGGGTTCGATTTCATCGGAGAACTCGTACCCTATTATATGCGGCTGACCAATTTGTTCGTCCATATGAGCCCCGAATTGGCTGGCGAGTTATCCGTCTTTTCGATCCTCGGTTCGAGCCGAATCCTGACGCGCGCAGTGCTGCATTATCCGCAGACATGGCTGACCGTCCAGCATGCAACCGAACGTGGCGCGAAGGTCGGTCGGGAATCGGCACCGCTTTATATGATGCGCTATGAAGATGTGTTTGCGCTGACACCCCAAGCTGCGCGCGAGGCGCTGGGCATCAAGGGTGTTCAGCTAGCTGATACGGCCCAAGCATCCGCCCAATGGCATTAGGCAAACCCGGTTGATGAATGACGCAAATGAGGTCATTCTTTTGCCCATCTACAACGCAAAATTCAGGAGTTTCACAATGGATATATCGACCCGCCGCATCCCTACTCTGGAGGAGCTTGCCCCGATGCCTGGGCGTCGACCGCTGATCCCCCATTTGACCCCGCATCAGGAACTCGCCGTCCTGGCCAGGACTCTGCACCGCGAAGGCTATGACGACCATATTGCTGGGCACATCACGATTGCCGATCCCAATGGCACGTTTCTCGTCAACCCTTGGGAGCTCGCCTGGGACGAACTGACAGCCAGCGACATCATTCGGGTGGATTCGACCGGTCGAGTGATCGAAGGCGAGTGGAATGTTACGCCGGCGATTGGGTTGCATTTGGCAGTGCACCAGCGGCGTCACAATCTGCGTGTGGTTATCCACAACCATTCCCGGTGGGGCTCGGTATGGTCTGCATCTGGCAGAATCCCGCCAGTTTATGACCAGACATCGGGTCATGTAGACGAAGATCCGGCGTTGTATGATGAGTATGCCGGTACCGTGGATGGTGCCATGGAAGCCCAGGCCGCAGCCGATGCGCTTGGGCAGGGTAAATGGGCGCTGCTAAAGAACCATGGGGTATTTATTGTCGCGGAGAGTGTCCGGCAGGCTCATTTGCGCGCGATCACAATGGAACATCGCTGCCGCCTGGCATGGCACGTCGAGGTGCTTGGCGAAGGACAGCCGATCGACAATCCTGAAAGTCTTCGTGTCGCGCAAATGTCCGATCCGCTGGGCATGCCGTTTTTGTGGGAAGCGATGGCCCGGCGGGAAATTCGCCTAGATCCGTCCGTGCTCGACTGAGCGCGCCGGGGTCATGCATCGAGCTTTGGAAAGAGGCCTAGGAATGAACAAGAAGAAAGCACTCAAAGTCGTCGTGATCGGGGCCGGCATGTCCGGCATTCTGGCAGCGATACGCCTGCGTGAAAAAGGTGATGATGTCGTCGTGCTGGAAAAGGCGGACAAGCTGGGTGGAACCTGGCGTGACAATCGCTATGCAGGCCTGACATGCGATGTGCCGGCGCATGCATACACCTACTCGTTTGCGCCATACCCGGAATGGAGCCGATATTTCGCTCCGGGACCAGAGATTTTTCATTACTTCGAGACCGTTGCGCACGACTATGGCGTTTATGACGCCATCTGCTTTGGCGAGGAGGTGTTGGACGTCAGCTGGAAAGATCGTGGTTGGTCGATCCTTACAAAGAGCGGCGCAAGCTACCGGGCCGATGTCGTTATCGCGGCAACTGGCGTTCTTCACCACCCCCGATTTCCCGAGATCGAGGGTTTGGAGAAGTTCACCGGACAGTCCTTTCATTCGGCGCAATGGCCTGAAGAAGTTGATTTTGCGGGCAAGCGCGTGGCCGTTGTCGGCAACGGGTCCACCGGGGTGCAGATTGTCTCTGCCCTTGCCGGCGTGGCGGCACATGTCGATCATTTTCAGCGTTCACCGCAATGGATCATGCCGGTTCAGGACTTCGCCTACTCGAATGAGGACCGCGCGCGATTCCGCAGCGACCCTGCGGCAATCGACGCCATTCGCTTTGATGAGCAGTATGTTTCCAATGTCCGGCGCTTCAACAACGCCATTGTCGACCCATCATCAGAGGCGATGGCCACAATTGAGATTATCGTGCGCGACCACCTGGAAACGGCTGTCGCCGATGCGGACTTGCGTGAACGGCTGCGACCAGATTATCGCGCGGCGTGCAAGCGGCTGATCTATTCGCCCGACTATTACCAGAAGGTGCAGCACCCAGACGTCGATGTGGTCGTGGAGGGAATTCGCAACATCGAAGCCAGTGGCGTGCGAACAAATGATGATGCACTGCATCCCTGCGACATCCTCATTTTGGCCACGGGTTTCCAAGCGGATCGATTTGTTCGACCGATCAAGGTTTCCGGAAGGGATGGCCTCACGATCGACGATGCCTGGACTAAGGGCCCGAGCGCCTTTCTGGCCGTCAGCATCCCGGACTTTCCTAACTTCTTCCTGTTGAATGGTCCCACCGGCCCGGTGGGAAATTTCTCGCTGATCGACATTGCCGAAGCGCAATGGGGATATTTGGAGCAATTGCTCGACTTGCTCCGTTGCGGCAAGGCCGATGAAGTCAGCGCCAGCCGCGATGCGATGGCCGATTATGACGAGCAGCGCGTTGCTGCCGCGAGGACCACTATTTTCGCGAGCGGCTGTTCAAGCTGGTATCTCAATGCGGATGGTGTTCCCCAAAGCTGGCCGTGGGGTTACGACCGGTTTTTCGAAGCGATGCGAACACCCGACCTGGCCGCATTTGATATTCGTTTGGTTGCCCAAACTAATTGATGATGAGCAGAACCTTCCTGTCGTTTGAAAAAATTTGGCGTGAACAACTGAATGATCAGTGCCTGACCAGTGCGGAACTTCAGGACGCGCTCGAAAGGTTGCCATTTCGGGCGTATAATTTGGGCGGCGGGCACATTTTCGTCGGATTTCCTTTCCCAATTTTGTCGATTAGGTGGCAGCGATGATTCGGACCGGTTTTGCTGCTGAGAAGTCTGGTCTTTACCCCGCATGGGGCTAGGTTTTCATCGTTCTCGACATCTGGCTCACGACCCATGACGCTGACGGCTTGTCCAAGCGCGACGTCAATTTGGTTCATTAACTCGACGCGCCGGCCGGAGGGAGCTGATACTGGATCAGCACCAACCGACTTTAATGACGGGCTGAGATTTATCCAAAAGTGGGGGTTGCGGATCGCAAAAAATGAACTGGCGAGTCATGTCGCACGCCTCATCGACCGTCAGCAGCTGGCTAATGGCAGACGTCATCATACAAACGTCCAAAATTGGCCGCGACACATCGCCTGGCGACTGGGGGCATCGCAATGTCGTGTAGGACACCATACGGATTCGCAGGGCATCTTTCATATTGCCCATAGGCAACCAGAAGGATGGATCCGATGACAACGAAAGAGGCTTCACGCGGTCATCCGAATGAGTTTGAGCGCATGTTAACCGCTAACTTTCCCTTCGTTCCAGTGCTCGTCGGCGCCGCTCCAAAGCAGTTGTTGGTTCATTCAGAAACCGGAGGCGACTTCATCGTGAATTGTGGACAGACAGCTAGTGAACCGAAGATTTCGTCGGCCGAAGTTCGGTCACATGGTTTATCATGCCCCTGCGGTTCTCATAAGTAGTCGAGGAAAAAGATTGCCTATCGGCAAAGCCAATTGAAGGACAGTCCCTATGGGGACTGTGCCAGAAACCGGTCGATCCGCTCTGCAACCTCGTCGTCATGGCCCAGCCAGATATGCCCGCCATCGGGAAGTATGGTAAGTTCGGCTCGTGGCACCACCGCGGCAATCTTACGCGCGGTAGCGGCTGTGCCGAAGTGGTCGTCCTCCGCCGAGATCAGCAGCACCGGCATGCGCAGTTGCGAAAAATCCATCGCCGCCGGATGCCCAGCCTGCCGCGCATCGTTCAGCATACCCTTTGCCCGCGCGCCGATCGGCATGATGTCGAACAAT
The DNA here is from genome assembly GCA_049663505.1 of Sphingorhabdus sp. Classification (GTDB taxonomy): domain Bacteria; phylum Pseudomonadota; class Alphaproteobacteria; order Sphingomonadales; family Sphingomonadaceae; genus Sphingorhabdus_B. Next base: position 6,005 of record JBATDO010000091.1, on the reverse strand, counting down.
ATGGCAAAGGCACGCGCCCGCTCGGCCTGGCTGACTTTGGCCAACAGCGCCGGGTCGGTTGCGAGCAGCGTGCCAACCAGCTTTTCTGGCGTGGTATTTAGCACCGACCAATATGCGAAGTCTGAGGTAAGCAGTGCGCGCACCGCGCTTTCCTGCAACGCGCTCATTTCGACCGGGTCGCTGCCATCGACATTGGCAGCTGGCACGAGCAGGACCAGCGCGGAGCAGCGATCCGGATACCGCAATGCAAAGACGGTTGCCGACAGAGCCCCCGCCGAACCGCCGGCCACAGCCAGCCGGTCAATGGCAAGATGGTCGAGCAACGCAGCAAAGGCATCGGCCTGATTGGCAAGCGAAGGATCCAGCGGAAAGTCGCTGCGCAAATAGCCGAATCGCGACGGCGCGATAATCCGGTGTCCAAGCCGTTCCAGCGCCGCAGCGAAGCGCAGCCCCTGATCGAACCCGCCGCCCGTTCCGTGGATCATCATCAGCGGCGAGCCGGAACCCGAGATCGCATATTCAAGTGTACCAAACCGCGTCGTCAAGGTTGAACTGCGTCCGGTGACCCGTTGCTGTGCGGCACGAACCGCCTGCCGGAAACGTGACCAGACATAAGCTCCGCCGATCAGCACACCCGCGCCTGCGCCAAGCAACCATTCCCGCCGGGTCGGGCGCATCATCGCCGTTCGCCCCCGCCGACAGGCAATGGCAGCAGCGCAGCTATAGCCGCGCATTTCATGGCCGGTCGCCCCGCACTAGATAGCGCCCGTTGATGCGCATGGGTACCGGCTTACCCGAAAATGGAGCGGCTGAGGTGCCGGTACGCTGGGCATGGATGTGCAGGTGCGGCATGTCCGAGGCGCCGGAACTGCCGAGGGTGCCGACAGGCTGGCCTTCGCTTACCACTTCGCCTGCGATGACCCGCAGGCTTCCCATGCTGAAATGTGCGAGCAATATGTCGAACTGGCCGCAACGGATGAACGCGAAATTGCCCGGCCTTGCCGTGGGGCTGGCCAGATCGACAGAACCGCCATCGGCTTCGCCGTCATGCGCTAGAACCACGCGTCCGGCGCAAGGGGCAAGCACCGTGGTTGTTTTGCTTGCTATCAGGCCCCAGCGATCCATGGCCGTGATATCGACGCCATAGCTTTGCCCCCAATAATTGCGCTGGCCAATGGTGGCGCGCGGCATGGTCTGTAAATGAGCGTTCAACATTTCCCGCGAGCCGCCATTGGCAACATAGTAACGCCCGGCTGGAAGCGGCATGGCGACACTGGCGATTTCTCCGGGCGGCGGTGTTCTGGCTCCAAGCGCCTGGCCTGAAACCCATCCTCCAAAGGCCGCAAGCCCTGCCCAGAACATCACAAGCAGATAATCGCCGCTGTTGAAGGCGGACTGGACACAAACGGGTCGCCCGCGCCACAAGGCAAGTGCGAACAACCCCCACAACATCCAGGGAGTCCACCAGGGCAGGTTGATCCAAAGACCAGCCAGATGCAGCGCCAGCAGCAGCGCTGCAGTGCCAGCAATCTGGGATATCCTTACCAGCTTATGACGTGACGGCCGGAACGCCAGCCAAAGCAACAACGCAACCGGGAGCAAAAGCTGGATTAGCCAGATCATGCCAACGTCACAACGCGGTCATGACATCTGCAATCGGCCGCCGCATCGACATGGGCATAGCGGGACCGTATCCGAAGCGCACTACAAGATCGGGACGCTTGTCGCCGATGCCCAGCAGAGCGGCGAGCTGCGGACGGAACCGCGCCACTTCGACCGGCTGGTTGAGGAAGGCATGTTTCAAGCCCAGCAAGGTCGCCTGCAAGGCAAAGCGTTGATAGCTACGCCCTGCCTGTATCCAATGGGCGGGATCATTCTGCTCGGAGACAAATATTGCCATTCCGGCTGACGAACGAATCTGGCTGACGCACTTGGCATTCTCGGCTTCCGCCGTCACCACTCGCTCGAACAGCGCATTGCCAAGCCAGCTCGGTAACGCCGGATTACCTGAACAAGCGGCATAAAGACCGTCGCCTGTCGCGGCCGCACTTGACGCATTAAATCGTATCCAAGATTTGAGTTCGCGCATGAAGGCGGGGTCTTCGATCTGGACGCTGTTGGCGGCGACGATTAGGTCGAGGACTTTCTCGATCACCGGCTTTTCGGTGATCAGCATGACGCGGCAGCCCGGCACGGCGGCTGCTTGTTCGAGCAAAGCAAGATTGGCGGCATCTATGGCACGGCCGTCATAATCGGCTCTGGAGCACTGGCGGTGCCGGATCGCCGCGAACAGCGGGTCTTGGCTCGGGCTGGTCGGCTCCAGTTCAACCCGAAGACCGGCATTGTCGCTGACAAAGGCGATGTTCGCCTGCGCGCCGGCCGCCAAGGCCGCCAGCGAAAGATTCTCCGCTGCACAGCCAAGACTTGCAAAAAGATGGTGATTGTCCGGATCGACCACCGGTGTCTCACGCCTCCGGTCAGGCGCGATTTCAAGGTGCCGCTCTGCCGTCCGAAACAGCCAAGGCTGAGTGTTGTGGCTGTTCGCTGCAATCACTGCATGATGCACCAGATAACGCATGTCGGCGTCGCTACGTGCCGCCATTGCCACCCGCACCGGCGCGACCAACTGCGCATAAGGGGGAGCCCGGCTCGCCAGATACAGACCAGTGCCTGCCGCTGCGGCAGCTGTTGCTCCCAATAATAGGTGCCTGCGGTTCATCACCCGACTCCTGACGATTTCGTCGATAACACAAGACTAGGCGAGTTTCGCCGTCGGTTGATTGATACCGATCAAATCATCTGATTGGTCGCGGTTATTTCTTGACTGGCAATTGCAATTTTGGCGCGGCGTTTGTTCGTATGCGAGACTTGCGGCGGGAATGATGCCGGATGCGGACGCTTCAATCCATTCAGGCCTGTCGCGTCCACCTCCGCGCAATCCAAGGGAGAAACGGGAACAGGAATTGTTCGCGGATCGACAAACGCTTGCGCTCGTCCTGGCCGACAACGGCCGATTCACCTTCGCGGAAGGTACCGAACATGCGATCGAATAGGATCACGCAGTTGCCATAATTGCAGCGGGTGTCTTCGAAGCTCAAAGCCGTGTGGTGCAGGCTGTGGTGCTGGATTGTCGTAAAGAAAAACGAAAACCATTTCGGCGGATCGGCACGCACATTGGCATGGGCATAAAAGGAAATGGCTCCAAGTGCGTTGAAGGCCGCAAACATAGGTGCCTTTTCGAAATCGAGAAACGCGATCACGCTAAGGCTTATCAGGAATAATTCTATCGGATTGCCGACATAGCCCTTCATGGCGTTCAGCTGCGTGACGTGATGGTGCGGCGCGTGCGTCGACCAGAGCCACGCGTTGTTGTGCATCCACCGATGCAACCAGTATTGACCGAATTCGACCAGCAGCATCACTGCAACAACCTGAACCAGAAACGGCAATTGCGCGATCCACGGGGTCGATATACCCAATGCCTCCTTGGCCTCAGCCATCGGACTATTGGCCAATGCCTCGGTCATCCACGAAATGGCGGAGATGCCGAACAAGACGTAGAAAACGTCGGTCAGCAATTCTTGCCGGTTGATCCTCCAGCCTGCGTGGCGTTCATGGACCCATTCCATCAGTTGGACAAAGGCTAGCACGAGAAGGCCTACCGCCGTGATGGCCCACCAAGTGTCGACCCATGCCGCTGGTGCAAAGGCCCAGAATGTCAGGATTGCGACGACCGTTGCCGGTGGCAACAAATTGAATATGGATTGCTTCATCAGCCGTCCTCCCCAAAGCCTGTGGGTTAGCGCTTGCACAGCGCTGATTTTTCGAGCGACCTCTTTCAAACTATCCGAGAACGAGGCGTCCGTCGAGTGCAAACCGCCATCAAAAGTCGTGAACTTCAAAAGAGGCCGGGTGCAATCAGGGACGATAGCTGCCATTCACCAACGGGTATCTTTGTGGTAAGATTCTACAGGAATGGAGGCATGCCAATGCATTATCTGCCTGCGGTTGCTTTGTTTCTCGGCTTGAGCGGATGCGCGGGCCCAGCGCCCCCTCAGCGCGCGAGCGGAAGCCCACCGCCAGTTGCAGCGGAAAAACTGATTGATGCCTTCTACTCGTCTGATCCTCGCCAGCTGCTCGCGACCTTGGGCGATGCTCCAGCCTCGCAGCCACAAATATTATTTTATCAAGGCTGGGCCGAGGGGGGAAACTACGCGATCATCGAGCGTCAGCCATGCCAGTTCGCAGGTGAAGGCGAAGTCACCTGTGCGATCACCGTTCGCGACGACCTGATTGCGGCGCTTGGCACTGGCTATTGGGTCACGGACAAGTTTCATCTAACATTTCGTGAAGGACGCATCGTACAGGTTCGCAATAGCTCAAATGACCCACCCGAGTTTGACCTGGCGTTAAACTGGCTGCGGCATGAGCGGCCGGACCTCATGGCTGGCCCCTGCCGCGGCTTCTTTGCGGGCGGTCCGACCCCCCAGGACTGCGTCCGCGCTGTGGTTGGAGTTTTCAAAGCTTATCGGGCTACGAGGCAATCGGATTAATGTCCGCAATTGGGCCAGAAGCACAATGGCCTTGTTTCAATGCGCGGCGAATAGCTGCCAATCTGTCCGACCGCAGGGAACGCGACAGCTCCCGCTAACATTTCGGAACTTTAATGACCCTGTCCCCCGTCCTAAAGTTGCCATTCGTTCATGAGGCGGGGGATGCCTGTAGTTGGGTCCGAAAGCGGAACCTTCTGCTTTGCCCATCAAGAGTCCGCGCTCCTCTCGCGATCCTTGAAATCAAATTGCGACTTGGACACCGTCCAGAAAAGTGGATAATTCATTCAACAGTTTGCGCGCTTCGTCAACGTCCGTGTTCTCGGCGGCTTGCTCGAGACCAGAACCGAGATCAGTGATCATCTGAAAGCCAAATCCACCGCCGGACCCTCGCAGATTATGCCCAAGAATTATCACGGTTTCAAAGTCGGCCCGGTCCAGGGCCTCTCGCATGACGACAACATTTTCCTGGCAGCTTGCTATATATGCAGGGATCAGTTCCGCCAATCTCTGGACTGATCGCAGAGCCTTAGCGTCCAAGCCGCCCCCCTCTTGCTGCGCCCCGGACCTGGCCACGGTATAATCGCGGATCGCCTGAAGCAGAACATCCTGCTTGATAGGCTTGGTAAGATAGGCCGTGCATCCGGCCGCAAGGCATGTTTCCCGGTCGCCCTTCAAGGCGGAGGCGGTCAGGGCGATTATCGGGGTTGGTGGGCGGCCACTGGCCTTCTCCCAGGCTCGAAGTGTCCGGGTCGCGGTCAACCCGTCCATTACTGGCATTTGCCGATCCATCAGCACAAGATCGTAGTGCCCAGCTTTGAACATCTCGCAGGCGATGAGCCCGGTTTCGGCGACGTCGATCTGATAGGGCGTATCCTCGAGATAAGCCAAGGCGATAGTACAATTGTCTGGCCCATCCTCTGCCATCAGGATGCGCAGTGCCGGCAGCGGCGCATCGGTATCGATACTGATCGGAGCATTGACCTGCCGTTTGTCGGCTGCCCAGATTTCAAACGGAACGAGGAAGCTGAATGCGCTTCCCTTATCGACTTCGCTAACGACCCAGATGCGCCCGCCCATTAATTCAACCAGGCGCTTCGAGATCGTCAAACCAAGCCCCGAGCCACCGAACCTGCGCGTCGTGGAAGAATCGGCCTGAGTGAAACGCTCGAAGACGCTGGAGAGCTTGTCGTCGGGAATGCCAATGCCAGTGTCTGTAACGGTAAACCGCAAGGCCGTCGGCACCAAACAATTCTTATCCGGTTCTACCTTCAAAGCGACCCCGCCGACCTGAGTGAACTTGATCGCATTGCCGAGTAGGTTGAGCAGCACCTGTCGGAGGCGCGTCGGGTCGCCGACAAGGTCGTTACTGACGCTCGGTGCGATCTCGCACAGCAGGGAGAGGCCTTTCTCGTGGGCGCGGGGCGCCACCATCTCGATCACCCTCTCCAGATG
>JBATDO010000090.1:0-8214 GCA_049663505.1 Sphingorhabdus sp. | reverse complement strand
GATTCACACAGTGTTCGGGCCGAACTCGCCGTGGTGCTCAGTGAATTTGCAGACCGACATTGGCAGATTGAACGCGTTTTCGATGATCGATTTGCCGAAATCGAACCTAAACTGGGTCTGGACGGGCACGTGCTCACCCGCAACACCCGTCGGTTGATCGGCGCTTATTTCTGCCATGAATATAGTTATGCGGCGGCCGCGCTCATGAACCCGAGCGTTGTTAGGCACCCCGACCAATCGGGCCTGCAAGATGGCAGCGTTCGCATAATACTTTCACTTCGCGCTGTAGGCGAAGGGCATATTTCAACGATAGCGTTTCGTGAAGGCATCATTTCTGCTGGTCGACAACTATCCCTCTTTCCCGAGCCACCACTCGCGACAGCCGCGTTGTTGCGGGCGCCGAAAGGGCCCCCACCCGAAGGCAGCGTATCTGTATACAGGCATCGCGAGAGCAGTATCTCCGGAACCGTTATTTTTCCGATGACTGAGGCGCAACGCAACGGCCTAGAAGACCTGCGGCTGGTCGAGTTTACTCGCGATAGCGGAAAGAGCGAATGGGTGGGTACCTACACCGCATATAGTGGCAGGGACATCCGCTCAGAGTTGTTACGCACAAGAGATTTTCGCGATTTCACTCTAACTCCGATCAAGGGCAATGCTGGCCGCAACAAGGGCATGGCCCTGTTCCCACGCAAGATCGATGGCCAATTCGCCATGATTGGACGCCAGGATGGAAAAAACCTCTACCTGATGCGGTCGCCAGAAATTGATGAGTGGGATGGAGGAACCCTGTTGCTCGAGCCCCGCTTTCCCTGGGAGCTGGTGCAAATCGGTAATTGTGGATCCCCAATCGAACTTGACGAAGGCTGGCTCGTACTCACGCATGGCGTTGGGGCGATGCGTAAATATTCAATCGGCGCTGCGTTGCTCGACAAGGATGACCCCTCGAAGGTCCTAGGCCGAACGGCCCACCCCATACTCGCTGCTGCTGACGAAGACCGCGAAGGCTATGTGCCCAATGTTGTTTATACTTGCGGCGCAATCAGGGTTGGCACTGATCTTTTCTTGCCATACGGCGTAGCTGACAGTTCAGTGTGTTTCGCGTTCGTCGCAATCAATGAGATACTGGAAGCAATGGTTTAAAATAGCGGCCGGCCTTCGTCTCGAATCATGCCCAGTCGGCCGCCATTTTCACGTTCAACTTGGGATGAAAACCATAGCTGGTTTATCCACCCTTGCGCCGAATGCGTCCATGCACGATCGAGCAAGGCTCGACAGTGCGTTGAACTGTTGGCAAGCAAACCCCCAACATTAGAAATTGTTCCATCTGCAAAACCAAGTCATTTCACCTGAAGCCTGAGATACAGGATTGGAAATTGTTTCGTTGTATTTTTCCCACAAAACGTTGACAGAAAATTTCAATAAGACTGAATCACTCTATCCAGCAGCGTCAAAGTCCTTCATTTGAAATTTCACACAAACTCTCCCCGGTGGTGCATGCACAAGTTCGTCTTTTCGTTATCGATGTTGTTGCTTGCGGCCTGCAGTGCGGGCGAGGAAAAACGTGAACGACCAACGCCTCTTGTAACCGTCGAGCCGGTGTCGGCACGTCAGTTTGTCGATCGTTACGTAGCAGTGGGAACCGCCAATGCCAATGAACAGGTATCTGTGCGCGCGCCAGTCACCGAACGCATCATCAAACTGGGCTTTTCGGACGGCACTTTCGTCCAGCAAGGCCAAATGCTCGCGATCCTTGCGCAAGGCCAGGAAACTGCATCACTCGCAAGTGCCCGGGCACGCGTGCTTGAGGCCGAACAGCAACTGGCCCGCATCGCCGAACTGCACCGCCGTGGATTTGCAACCAACGCCAGCCTCGACAGCCAGACAGCGATCTACGCCGCCGCACGTGGCGCCGCCAACGAAGCAAGTGCATCAATAGCTGACCGTGTAGTGCGCGCGCCATTTGCCGGACAGGTTTCACTGCGACGAATTTCGGTTGGCGCGGTGGTAAGCGCGGGCGACGAGATCGCCACCGTGAGCGATGTCAGTGCCATCAAGCTGGACTTTACTGTTCCCGAGACGATGTTGGCCAACATAAGAGTAGGTCAGACTGTCATTGCGAAGGCCGCTGCATTTCCGGATATCCAGACAGAAGGTAAAATCCTGGCGATTGATCCGGTGGTGAACCCCCAAACAAGGACCGCGACGTTACGTGCGATGCTTGCTAATCGTGGCGGACGCTTAAAACCAGGAATGTTGTTGTCCGTGACTTTGGAATCACGAGCGAGAACCTCGGTTGCAGTTCCTGAGCTGGCATTGGTCAGGGAAGGCGACACCAGTTTTGTATACATCGTAGGTGCCGATAATAAGGTCAAGCGCTTGCCCGTCAAAACGGGTGGGCGGGACGGAAACATGATTGAAGTGAGTGAGGGCCTTGCCCCGGGCGAAAAGATTGTAACCGAGGGAGTGGTCAAACTGACTGACGGCGCGAAAGTCCGCGTCGACAGTTCCGGCGGCGGTTCAAAGCCGATAGTTGAACGGTAACGGCTGCGAGATGCAGATTTCAGACCTTTCGGTCCGTCGACCAGTATTCGCTTCGGTGATTGCCATTCTGATGGTGCTGATAGGCATTGTCGGGTTTCTAAGCCTGCCAGTTCGTGAATATCCAGATACCGAGCCGCCTATCGTATCGGTCGGCACAAATTACACAGGTGCAGCCGCGAGCGTTGTCGAAACCCGTGTCACCCAAGTACTTGAAAATGCGCTGGCAGGTATTGAGGGCATTCAGACAATCACATCGCGTTCGCGCGATGGCCAATCGGAAATCACCATCGAGTTTGCACCCGGGCGAACTGTGGACAGCGCAGCCAATGATGTTCGTGACAGGGTCGGCGGTGTTGCAGATGATTTGCCTGACGAGGTTCTGGCACCCGAAGTCCGAAAAGTGGATGCAGATTCCTCTCCGATTCTGTTTTTAGTCGTCTCGAGACCTGGATGGTCTCGGCTAGAACTGAGTGACTATGTTGATCGCAATCTGGCTGATCGTTTTTCATCATTAGATGGCGTGGCCCGCGTATTTATCGGAGGGGAAGCACGGCCAGCGATGCGCGTTTGGCTAATGCCTGAACGACTGGCAGCTCTTGGCCTTACGCCTGCAGATATCGAGACCGCCTTGCGTACGCAAAATGTGGAGCTTCCAGCAGGTCGAATTGAATCAGCAGACCAAAATATCACACTCCGGGTCAACCGTCCGTTCGTAACGACCGAACAGTTCAGCCAATTGGTCGTCTCGAGGGGTACAGAAGGTTATCTCGTGAGACTAGGCGATGTCGCAAGGGTCGAAACAGGTCCCGAAAACCCTTACTCGGCCTTCAGGTTGAATGGAGCATCCGCTATAGGAATGGGTATTGTACGACAGTCTGGAGCAAATACCCTTGCCGTCGCGGAAGGCGCAAAGACACTAGCAGAACAGATCCGCCCTAACCTGCCGCAAGGCATGACGATCACGATTGGATCAGATGATTCACAGTTCATCAGTCGCGCCATTGATGGAGTGTGGACGACATTGGCTGAGGCTGCCGTGCTCGTTGTTCTGGTGATTTTCCTCTTCCTGGGAAGCTGGAGAGCGACGATCATACCAGCAGTCACAGTGCCGATCTGTTTGCTCGCCACATTCGCCGTCCTGTGGGCATTTGGATTTTCGATCAATCTTTTGACGTTGTTGGCTTTGGTTCTGGCCATCGGCTTGGTGGTTGACGATGCGATTGTCGTACTCGAAAATGTGTACCATCGCATCGAGCAAGGTGAACCGCCCTTGGTTGCAGCTGTGAAGGGCACGCGCCAGGTAGCCTTTGCGGTTGTGTCGACCACCATAGTGGTTTGCGCGGTTTTTGTGCCAGTAATGTTTCTGGCCGGGCAAACCGGTTTGCTGTTCCGTGAACTTGCGGCAGCTATGATTGCTGCGATTGCCTTTTCCGGCTTTGTCGCATTGAGCCTCGTTCCGATGCTCTGCTCAAAACTGCTCAAGCATGAAGAGCGAGGCCGAGTTGCGCTCTGGGTTGATGCCCGTTTCCAACAGATAGAAGATGGCTATGCCCGGCTACTCAGCCGCGTCATTGCCAAGCCCTTGTTCGCTATGCTGGGCGTGGGGGCCTTCCTCGTGGCGAGTATTTTCTTTTTCACGACGCTTCAATCCGAACTGGTTCCAGCCGAAGATGTCGGCATACTCAGTGCAAGCATTTCGGCACCCGAAGGCACAAGCTATGCCGCGATGGATAAATACATGCTTGCGGCATCCCAGCCCATCTTGAAGTTGCTTGATGAGGGAACTGTGCGGTCTGTAATACAGCGCACACCCGGCGGTTTTTCGGCCAGCGATGACTTCAACAACGGGACGTTCTTGATTTTCCTGAAACCTTGGGAAGAGCGTACGAAAAAAACGGATGATATCGTCAAGCAAGTCAACAAGATTTTGGCAGATTTACCAGCAGTTCGTGGAAATGCAGCTGCAAGGTCATCAATAGGGCGCGGGCGCGGTCAGCCGCTCAACTTCGTTATTGCTGGCTCAAGCTACGAAGAGCTGAGCGTAGCACGTGACCGGATCCTGGCAGCCGCGCGAGACAATCCGGGCATCGTCAACCTCGATTCCGATTACAAGGAGACCAAGCCGCAAATGCGAATTGAAGTTGATACAACGCGTTCTGGTGATCTCGGAGTATCGGTTGAAGCGGTAAGCCAGGCGCTCCAATCACTCCTCGGCTCTCGCAGGGTTTCGACGTATGTCGATCGGGGTGAGGAATATAGGGTCATCGTCCAAGCAGATGCCAAGGACCGGACATCTCCAGAAAATCTGGCCGCAATACAAGTGCGCGGTCGGGACGGTTCGTTGGTGTCGCTTGCCAACCTTGTGAAGGTGGAAGAGACAGCGGGTGCGCGGGACTTAGGGCGGTACAACAAGTTGCGTGCAATCACATTGTCTGGTGGACTTTCTCCTGGATATGCGATGGGAGATGCGCTGGCGTTCCTGGAAGATCAGGCCGCAAACTCACCTGAAGTTCTCGCTTTAGGTTATCGTGGTGAGAGTCAGGCATTTAAGGAGACTGGTGGCTCCATTGTCCTGGTATTTTTCCTGACCATCGTGTTGGTCTATCTTGTGCTTGCTGCCCAATTTGAAAGTTTCGTTCATCCCCTAACAATTATCACCACGGTCCCGCTGGCAGTCGGAGGGGGTGTGATCGGCCTGGCCCTGGCAGGAATGACGCTTAACCTGTATAGCCAGATTGGCGTGGTTATGCTCGTGGGCCTCGCTGCAAAGAACGGGATTCTAATCGTCGAATTTGCAAACCAGCTGCGCGACGAGGGCCAAGAAATACTGGACGCGATCCAGCAGGCGGCTTCGCGCCGTCTGCGACCTATTCTCATGACGTCAATTGCAACGGTATTTGGTGCCGTCCCGCTTGCAATTGCAGGTGGTGCTGGGGGGGCAGCACGTGCTGCTATCGGTGTGGTAATCGTCTTTGGTGTCACATTGGCAACGTTGATAACCTTGGTCCTCATACCAATAATTTACGCGCGCCTTGCAAGATACACAGGGTCCCCCGAAGACGTAACGCGCAAGCTCGACATTCAGATGACTGCGCAAGGCGAAATCTGAGAACTCGCATGAGCCGGCAACTGACGTCGCTTGAACCTTCTACAGGGTCGATGCTCCAGAATTAACCGATGTCATAGTGCGACGCCATGACGTCAACTCGCAATTGTTTGTTGCGCTTTTTGCGTACAATCGGCGCGCCAAATTGTTGCGATCACACGACATTAGCCAACGAAACTGGATTTCGGATAATCTGAAATTATCGCAATCTTCATCGTTCACAAGCGATGATCTTGAATGCGAAATTAGCCGCCTCGATGATGCGCTTCATTTTGGTGCATGGTCCTGGAACGGCATGACCCCTGACCTGCAAGCCCATCTGGCCTTGGGTGCCACGGAAAAGGTCGACGCTATTGTTTCAGGCAATCCGCTGAATTTTGCCAAGCAAACAGCGTGACTGCATAATTATCACCATGATTTTGTGACTCTTTAACCTGTCAGCCTTAAATTTCTCTCCGTCCGGATTAACCGAACTGCGGGAAGCAAAGCTATGTACAAGACGATGGTGATTTTCGGGACAAGACCAGAGGCGATAAAATTATTTCCTGTAATCAATGCATTGAAAAGAATATCTGATATTTCTTGCGAAGTATTGGTGACAGCCCAGCACCGGGAGATGCTGGATCAAGTGCTATCAATCAGTGGGATAACGCCCGATTTTGATCTCGATATCATGCAACCTGGCCAGTCATTGGATGCATTGACTGCAAGACTGCTGGAAGCAATTGGCGGCATTCTCGACAAGTCGAGGCCGGATCGGGTGATAGTTCAGGGAGACACTGCAACTGCAATGGTTGGAGCGCTCGCCGCATATTATCGTCAGATCCCTGTTAGCCATGTCGAAGCGGGCTTGCGCAGCTACAATATCTACCAGCCATGGCCCGAAGAAGTGAACCGCAAGATTATTGGAACCATTGCTGACCAGCATTTTGCACCCACAGATGTCTCAGCAGCCGCGCTGAGAGCCGAAGCAGTCTCTGGCGAAACCATTTTCGTTACTGGCAACACAGTGATTGATGCTCTGCACTGGGTCACGGACCGCATCTCTCACCGCCACGAACTGGCGACCACTCTCACCGAGTTCGAAGAGCGATTTGCTGGCAAAAAGATCATTGGCATCACGGCTCATCGCCGAGAAAATTTCGGTAAAGCGATGCAGGGCATTGCTGATGCGATACGCGTGATTGCATCGCGCGATGATGTCGCCTGCATTTTCCCGGTTCATCTCAATCCAAATGTGCGCACCGTGATGGACAAGGCGTTGGGCGATTTGGAAAACGTCGCTATGATCGAGCCACTCGATTACCCCAATTTTGCGCGGTTGCTTTCGATTAGCCACATCATGTTAACAGACAGCGGGGGAGTGCAGGAAGAGGCGCCTGCGCTCGGAAAACCTGTGTTGGTGATGCGGGACACCACAGAACGCCCCGAAGGCGTGACTGCGGGGACAGCAAAGCTCATTGGTACCGATAAAAACCGCATTATTTCCGAAATTTTCACTCTTTTGGACGATGACAATGCCTATTCAGCGATGGCTCGCGCGCACAACCCATTCGGAGACGGCAAAGCAAGCCAACGCATTGCGGAGATCATAGTAAATGCTAGTCGACAAAAAACCTGACGTTTGCGTAGTCGGGCTCGGTTATATTGGTCTGCCGACTGCTGCTGTTATAGCTCGATCCGGCTGCAAGGTGCTTGGCGTCGACGTCAATCCCGGCGTCGTGGACACGATTAACCGCGGCGAAATTCACATTGAAGAAGTCGACCTCGACGGCTTGGTGCAAGGCGTCGTCGCTCGAAAGATGCTGCGCGCGTCGACTATGGTTGAACGTTGTGACGTGTTTGTGATTGCCGTGCCGACTCCATTTGACGCCAATCATGCGCCCGATATTAGTTATGTACTCGATGCGGCTACCAATATTGCTTCAGTCCTAAAGTCAGGCGACACGATCATACTGGAATCCACTTCACCTGTAGGCACTACAGACCAAGTACGCGATCTTGTCGCCAAGCTGCGACCCGATCTTAAAATTCCCGGCGTTACAAACGACATACCAGACGTATCGATTGCCTACTGTCCAGAAAGAGTACTACCGGGACGAATCCTCGAAGAATTGACAAACAACGACCGTTCAATTGGAGGAATAACTCCACGTTGTGCGCGCAAGGCACTGACGTTTTACAAGCGCTTCGTGCGTGGGGAGTGCATCACGACCGACGCGCGTTCTGCAGAAATGACAAAGCTTGTTGAAAACGCCTTTCGTGACGTCAACATCGCATTTGCAAATGAACTTTCAATCGTCGCCGACCACATGGGCTTAGATGTCTGGGAAGTCATCCGCTTGGCCAATCGTCATCCACGCGTGAACATCCTGCAGCCGGGCCCCGGTGTCGGCGGACATTGTATCGCAGTCGACCCGTGGTTCATCGTTCATGGTGCACCCGAGCAGAGCCCATTAATACGAACCGCCCGCCAGGTGAATGATGGGAAAGTCGAGCACGTAATTGCCCAGGCAAGCGGAATAATCGAGGCAAACCCTGCCTGTCGCATTGGGTGCATGGGG
>JBATDO010000089.1:0-4327 GCA_049663505.1 Sphingorhabdus sp. | reverse complement strand
GGGTTCCCAGTTGTACCGGGATTTTTGTCACCGGCGAACCCCTTTTATACAATTGCTGAGTCCGCCACTCTTTAAACCCCCAATTCAAAAATCGGACGGATTCAAAAGCGCGATCGCCCGAACTTTCAAGTCCTGCCACCACGATCAAAAGCCGTCGACCATGCTGCTCTGCCGTACCGATAAAACAATAGCCGGCGCCATTTGTGTGCCCTGTCTTTATCCCGTCGGCACCATCAATCTTACCCAATATCGGATTACGATTTGGTTGCTCGATTCCGTTCCAACGGAATCGAGTTAAACCATAAAATTGCCGGTAGAGCACCGGGAAGTCATGAATTGTGCGTGCTCCAAGCAAGGCAAGGTCACGGGCCGTCGTTGTCGTGCGGCCTTGGTCAGGCCAGCCATTGGCAGTTTCAAAATGGCTATCGCGCATGCCGAGGCGTTTGGCCGTGCTATTCATGCGTTCGACAAAAGTCGCTTGGCTGCCCGTAATGCCTTCTGCCAACACGATCGCTGCATCATTGCCAGACAGTGTTACCACGCCATGGAGCAAATCACTGACGCGTACCTGTTCATTGGGTTTCAAAAACATCGTGGAGCCCGTGTTTTGCCAGGCCGCCCAAGTTTCAGGGCGAACGACTATTTTTTGACCGGGATCCAGTTTTCCCCTGCTTATTAAATCGAAGGCCACATATGTAGTCATCAATTTCGTCATAGACGCTGGCTGGATCTTTCGGTCAGAACCCTGATCGAAAAGCACGGTGCCTGACGACATGTCGAGCATATATGCAACAGGGGCCGCGCTATGATATTGTGGACGCGCTTGTACAACTGGAGTTGTCACCACGACAGTAATGATGACGAGTGCCTTGAGAATGCGCATGGTCGCCTCATAGCCACGCAATACAACGCTATGCCAGTAAAATCCTTCAGTCGCGGTACAGTCTGGCTTGCGAGTAACCGCGCTTTTTGGCTGCCATAAGGCTCTTCTGCGCCTCGGCCTCGGATTCGAAAGGTCCGTATCGAACGCGATAGAATTTTCCGTCGGTGCTAGCTTGAACTGATGCACCGATTTTTCGAGCCAAATTGTCTGCGCGGGCTCGAGACGAGAATGCTCCAACCTGTACAACAAAGCCTGCGCTTGTCCCGGCTCCACGTAGTGCCGGTGGGACGATAGCTGAAGCGCGCTTGTTTTCATTGCCGTCACGAATGAGGTGTTTGTCAGCAATCGCTGGCGTACTAGGCTTGTCGGAACTCGAAGGCTCCTGAATTGGCGCACCACCTGATACTAATGCGGAAGGTTTGGGGAGTTTTGCAAGATTGTCGCGCAGAACTCGCAACAATGGTTCCGGCGTCGCTATCCTCTCAGCAGCGCTCATCCCTTGCCGCAAAACTGCGCGCTCCTGGTCTGGCGGATTGACTTTTCGCACTCGAACGCCAGATGCACCCTGACCAGCAATCCCCAGCTGCCGAGCGGCGCCCTCTGACAATTCCAACAAATGATCATTTGCAAATGGCCCGCGATCATTGACACGCACCAGAATTGTCCGACCGGTCTCGAGCGCCGTCACTTCGACATAGCTTGGTAAGGCCAATGTCTTGTGAGCTGCAGTGATCGACTGGGGAACGAAGATTTCTCCATTGGCTGTCGTTCGTCCAGCCATTTCAATACCATAATGGCTGGTATAGCCAACTTCGTCGTAATTGGGCACGTCTTGTGGCGTGTACTTGACAGAGCCCACCATAAATGGCGCCCCAATCACAATGGGGTCATCACTCACACTCGCCAACGGCGAACCAATGTTTGATGCGCTTTGCGGTCCGGCAACTCTATCTGCGCCTCCCAAAGCGCTGCAAGATCCTAGCAAAGCCAGCGAGGCAGATGCGCCAAAAATCCTAGTTGCGTACCTCATTGGCCAATAACCCTACAGAAAGTGCGTAAAAATTCGAACAGTTGTAGTCGAGTATCACACGGTAGTTGCCACCAAGTAAATATGCAGTGCTCCCAATTCCGTCGGGTTCGATCAGTGTCGCCATCATGTTGTCTTTTGGCCAGTATCCACGCTCAGGGACAACACCCAGCTGTCGCCATTCTTCCACCGATTTCCATTGACTATGGCGTGCGAACACGCGGGGGCAGCGCGGAGAATTAGTACGCGGTCTAATCTGTTCGCGGCTCAGTGTTTGCGGGACATTTACTGCAAAGCCCCATTCTTCGTTCCGTCGCCAGCCGGCATTTACGAAATAATTGGCAATGGAAGTCATCGCATCGACTTCGCTACGCCAGATGTCTGCATAACCATCCCCGTCACCGTCACGAGCAAGCTTCAAATAAACCGATGGCAAAAATTGGGGCTTCCCCAGTGCACCTGCCCAGCTTCCAGTAATCGCATATTGCGGGACACCTCGATCGATCATCTTGAGAACGGCCACTAGCTCTGCTTCAAACAATTCTCGACGCCGCCCTTCATAAGCAAGCGATGCTAGTGCTTCTGGCGCGTTGTAGTTACCAGTGACGGTTCCGTAATTCGTTTCATGACCGTAAATGGCGATCATCATCTCTTCTGGGACACCGGTTTCAGTTTCGATGCGCGCCAACAATGGCCGGAGTTCGCTATATTTTGCTCGCCCCCGTGAAATTCGAGAAGCATCGACATGACGTGCTTTGTAGGGAGCAAATTTTGGTATTGGCGCATCTGCTGGACCTTCTGGTTGAGAACGATCAAGCCGAACTACCTTCTCATTGTACACAAGTGATGGCAAAACACGGTCCAGAGTGCCGGCATTGACGCCTTCTTTTAGAGCACGTTGCCGTACCTGGTTGAGATATTGACGAAATCCAGTTTCGACCTGCGCTATGTCTACACTCGGTGTTGCTGCGCTATTCTGAGCAACGCTCGTCTGGGTCAATAACGATGCGGCCACGCAAAAACTTGCCGATATCCAATGTTTTCGTTTCGCCAACTTTAATTGCCCCTAGTTTGTCATGCACCATAATCACACATCATGCCGCCATACTCTAACGCTTTGATCTGGGGCGCGCCACCATCTATCGCATATTCTTGGTGTCCTCCTACCTAGAATGCCTTGAAATCCTGACTGCAAGCGGATAGGGCGCCCATCAGTGCGGACAGGTGGCCGAGTGGTTTAAGGCAACGGTCTTGAAAACCGTCGTGGGTGGAAGCTCACCGTGGGTTCGAATCCCACCCTGTCCGCCAATTTTTCCCAGAAATGCTAGGGTTTCGACCATTTCGGAAAATTTACCCATGTTTTTCGCCAGCTTTCAAATTTAATTTACCTAGAATCACTTTCTTGTCTGTCAGTTTTCAACGAATTGAGCCGTCTGCTGCTTCGGAAATAATCTGGGCTTTGATCTGGGCAATTTCAGGCCCGCCCCATGCACTCACGTCACGATCCAGATATATTGCCAGCTTATCGGCCCGTTCTGTTGCGGTTTGTGCTGGCGTCCTGAGCATTTCCATAAATGCCTTATCCTCTATGTCGGCCAGATGGTCTTCTTGCTCGACGGTGAGGTCGGTTGACGGGTAGGCAACAGCATGAGCTTGCTGCCAGGCAGTGTAGGCTGTTTCAAAAGTTGCTTGCAACGGCTTGTTCCTTTGTTTTCGATGTGCCGTCCGTATGAACGGCTGATAACGACATTATCACATAATTAGGTTGCGTCAACCATTAAATGATAATAGGGTTATCACATGATTACAGCAAAACAATCGCGAATGGCACGTGTGGCGCTGGATTGGACCACGACGGACTTGGCCTTGCAGGCAGGCGTTGGCCGCGCCACGGTTGCACGCTTTGAATTGGGCCAACCGGTGGCTGATGAGTCGGTTGCAAAGATACGCAACGCAATGGAAGCCAGCGGCGTTGCTTTTTCGAGTACTCACGATCGCGTGACAGTTACAGCGCCCGCCTAACATAACATCTTGCGCGATATTCTATTTATGTTCCATTTGAGCAATGGACCGAATCTTTGCACCATATGGCTGGCTACCCGGCAAGGAAGGCTATCGCCCGCTGCGCACGCTGTTTGATTGCGCGCTGTACAAGGTCAATCTGCGCATAACGTGCCAGAACTGCGGAAGCTCCGCCTAATTGAAAAGCAACAAACTCGCTTGGCGGGCAACTACCGTCGTGTCAGCTTCAGATATGTCCGATCGTTTTTCAAAAGATTGCTAGCTTTATTTTGAATTTCAGGATCGTCTGAAAGAAGCCCCCTTGCAGATAAAACTTCGACAATGCGATTTGCAATGGCGTCGGCTTCGCGGGGGAGGTTTTTAAAAAGTGCTGTCGCCTGCTCATGAGTCAATTG
>JBATDO010000088.1:0-11738 GCA_049663505.1 Sphingorhabdus sp. | reverse complement strand
GCTTTCAACCTTCTCAACAGGGACTTCACCCGCCGTCGCAGCTGGCCCAGCAACAGGTGCTGTAGGTGCTGCAGGCGTTGCCGGCACCGCAATCACGGGCGCTTCAGCTGCCAATCGATTTGCCTCGGCTCGCTGGCGCGCTTCTTCAGCGGCCCTTGCGCGCTGCTCGGTTTCACGCCGACTGCTTTCTTCAAGCATTGCCAATCGCGCTTCTTCAGCTTCGCGGAGCAATTTTGCCTGACGTTCCTGGCGAGACAGCATGTCGTCTGCCTTAGGCCGCGGTGGTGGTGGTGGCGTGGCAGCAGGTGGCGGTGCCGGTGGTGGCGGTGGCGGTGCGACTTCGACTTCTGGCTCAGCGGTATATCCAGGCTTACCAACCAGCTTGCGCCGCTTTACTTCGACCACGACCTTGTTGGTTCGTCCGTGGCTGAAGGTCTGTTTGACTTCACCAGACTCGACCGAGCGGCTCAAAGTAAGCGGCTTGCGCGTCAACGTCGGCTTATTTTCATTTTCGTCACTCATCGAAACAGAACCCGTCCTTATTCATCTATCTTAGGGGATATAGCCTCATCACCCCGGTCCGCATCTGCGGTCGCTGGCGCAGTACTGCATCCGTTGAAATTTAGCCAGCGTCCAAGATGATGCATCACCCGCTCGGCCGCCTTTTTATCGATTAGCGCCACATGGACCGCATTTTGTCGTCCAAGTGCCGCTGAAATAATATCACGGTCAACCGGCAGCTTGATGCCACCCTGACCTGACCCTTCTGCATCTTCCCCAACTCGCCATGACTGATCGCGCTTGCCAGATCCGTCCGTGCTCGCGTCAGATGCATGAAGCAGCAATGCCACTTTGCCTGATCGGGCGGCCGCATCGATCTTCTCTGCTCCCAAGATAAGATTTCCTGCGCGCGCTTCCAACCCCAGGCGATCTAAAAAAGCCTTTTCCAACGCCAACGATATCCGGCCGGACAAGTCATCCAATATTTCGACATTAGACACCTTGAACGCACGTTTCAGGGCTCCTGCCAACTTTCCGCTCTCTTGAGCATGGGCCAGTTTCTCGGCATTCACCCCTAGCCATGCACCTCTTCCTGCAGCTTTTGCATGTATGTCTGGTGCAACGACATTGCCGGGACCCAGGGCAAGGCGAATGAGCGCGGAAGCATTTTCACGCTCCCCGCTCAATACACATTTGCGTTCCGGCACCGTTTTCGTCGGCCCGAATTGCTTCGGACCGTCTGGCCTTACAGGGCGATGTGGGTTCTCATTGAGGTGTGTCCGCGGCAATGGCGTCCTCCTCTTCAAACCAATGGGCACGTGCTGCCATGATAATCTCGTTGCCTTGCTCTTCGTTCAGGCCAAATGCGGCCAGAATACCCGCCTTCTCTTCGCTGCGGTTTCGGCGATTTTCTCGATCATTGCGTTCGTTGCGACGAGGCTCGCGGGCCTTCTGGATAAGCTCATCAGTGGCAAGGTCAGCCAGATCATCAAGCGTCTTAATGCCCGCCTTTCCAAGCACTACAAGCATGGCTTCAGTAAGTATTGGAAGCTCAGCCAGCGCGTCTTCAACGCCAAGTTCGCGTCGTTCAGAACGGTTGGATTCTTCGCGACGATCGAGAGCTTCTTGAGCACGACTCTGGAGTTCGGAAGCCAGATCTTCGTCAAAACCTTCAATTACCGCGATTTCGGAAGGATCAACATATGCGACCTCCTCGAGTTCCCCAAATCCTTCTGCGACCAAGAGTTGCGCAAGGGTTTCATCAACGTCCAGCTCCTTCTGGAACATTTCAGAGCGTTCAACAAATTCCTTTTGGCGCTTCTCGCTCGACTCGGCTTCAGTCATTATATCGATACCGCGCCCAGTGAGTTGAGACGCCAAACGGACATTTTGGCCGCGACGCCCGATTGCCAGCGAAAGTTGGTCGTCAGGCACAACGACCTCGATGCGATTCTCGTCCTCATCGATGACCACGCGGCTAACTGTTGCAGGCTGCAGAGCATTCACGATGAACGTCGCGGTATCCTCAGACCAGGGAATGATGTCGATTTTTTCGCCCTGCATTTCCTGGACGACTGCCTGCACGCGGCTCCCCTTCATGCCAACGCACGCACCAACAGGATCTATCGAGCTGTCGTAGCTGATCACGCCAATCTTGGCCCGGCTACCTGGATCCCGAGCCGCCGCCTTGATCTCGATGACACCATCGTAAATTTCTGGAACTTCCTGCGCGAAGAGTTTCTTCATGAAATCGGGATGCGCACGGCTGAGCAGAATTTGTGGCCCGCGATTTTCGCGCTGCACTTTCATGATGAGTGCGCGCACTCGATCGCCATTGCGAACAACTTCACGAGGAATTTGCTGGTCACGACGAATTACGCCTTCGGCGCGACCTAGATCGACAACAACATGCCCGAATTCGACCGACTTGACCACGCCGGTGATAATCTCACCTGTACGGTCCTTGAACTCTTCAAACTGCCGTTCACGCTCAGCGTCGCGAACTTTTTGAAAAATGACTTGCTTGGCAGACTGCGCATCGATCCGTCCCAAATCGACAGCGGGCAATGGATCGACAATGAAGTCCCCAACAACCGCACCTTTTTGAAGCTTTTCAGCCTGTTTGAGATCGACTTGTTTGAAGTAATCTTCGACCTCCTCGACGACTTCGACAACGCGCCACAAACGAAGATCGCCCGTCTGGGTGTCGAGCTTTGCACGTATGTCATTTTCAGCACCATATCGAGCTCGCGCCGCACGCTGTATCGCCTCTTCAAGAGCCTCAACAACAATTGCTTTGTCGATCATCTTTTCACTGGCAACCGCATTGGCAATTGCTAGCAATTCAGCCTTATTCGCGGCAATCGGGTTAGCCATTGTCTTCTTCTTCCTGTTGATCTTCAATGATGGTTTCAGCCTCGACCTCGTCAGCACCATCGGTATTGATGGGCGCAGTTGACGCAATCAGCCGGTCTGTCAAGAGCAGCTTGGCGGTTGCTATGTTTGCAAAGTCAAAATTAATCCGACCATGCTTGCGGTCGTCCACAGTAATGATGTCGCCCACCGCACCGACCAGATCACCTCGGACCTGCAGACGTCCATCTACAGCTTCGCGCATCACAACGCGGGCCTCGTGACCTGACCAATCGGTAAAATCAGCAATTCGCGTCAACGGACGATCAATTCCAGGCGAGCTCACTTCCAGTCGATAAGCTTCTTCAATAGGATCCAGTTCGTCAAAGCGGTCTGAAATTCTGCGCGACAGTTCGGCACAGTCCTCAATAACCAACTGGCGGGTCGATGGCCGCTCCGCCATTACCTGCAGCGTAGGGTCATCACCCTTGATCCATTTCACGCGCACGAGCGCCAAGCCGAGAGCTTGCGCTTCAGGCTCGATGATGGCGGTCAGGGCGTCAATGTCGGACACGAAAATTCCTTGGATTGACCTGCAGGAATTCGATGCCGGCCCCGCTTGGCGCCAGCCCTTCAAAATTCTCACAATGTCGGGATTGAGTTGCGATTAGAGCGGCCAGCTGCAAATTGCAACTGGTTAAATGGCGGATCCTTGCAACCTGCGTCCCGACTTCTTAGTTTATCATAATTATCCCTTGTTCGAAAGTGAAACGCATGAGCCGTCCCGCCCTTTTGATTGCCGCCAGTCTTTTGGCCATTGCATGCCAGCCAGTAGCGCACAGCGAGGCGACTGAATCCACAAGCGACAAGCCGTTTGACATCACCGTGATCGCGGATTTTGATCAGCCATGGGCGATGACGTTTTTGCCTGGATCCAGCAGGGCGCTCATTACCGAGAAGGAAGGTAAATTGCTGCTCTGGGAGTCCGGACGGGAAGCCGTTGAAGTGGGCGGTGTCCCGGCCGTAGCGTTCGGAGGGCAAGGTGGCTTGGGTGACATCATTTTGCATCCAGACTTCGCAACGAATGGATATGTCTATTTGAGTTATGCCGAAGCAGGCGAAGGCGGTTATGGTGCCGCAGTTGTGCGTGCAAAATTGGGATATAAAGACGCGAAACCCGTGCTTGGCGAAATCGCGACAATCTGGAGGCAGGAACCTAAGGTCTCGGGCCAAGGGCATTACGGACACAGGCTCGCCTTCGGCCCCGACAAGATGCTCTATATTACGAGCGGTGAAAGACAAAAATTTGATCCTGCACAAGACCTGGATCAAAATTTGGGCAAGATCGTCCGGTTGACCGACAGTGGAATGGTTCCATCCGACAATCCATTTTATAACCAAGGTCGCGTGAAGTCCCAGATATGGTCTTATGGCCATCGCAATCCCTTGGGTATCGCGTTTGATGCTCATGGCAGACTGTGGAACCAGGAGATGGGACCTTCCGGGGGAGATGAACTCAATCTTGTAAAAAGGGCTGGGAATTATGGCTATCCCAAGGCATCGAATGGGGATCATTACGATGGCCGAAACATACCCGATCACCAGCAAGGCGATGGGTTCGAGGCTCCAAAAGTGTATTGGAACCCCGTCATTTCGCCCGCGGGCCTGATCATCTACTCGGGTAAAATGTTTCCTGCATGGCAAGGAAGTGCCTTTATCGGTGGCTTAAGCAGCAAGGCGCTTGTTCGTGTAGAGCTTGACGGCGAAAACGCGACAAAGGCGGATCAGTGGGACATGGGTGCGCGCATCCGGGAAGTGGAACAAGGGCCCGACGGGGCATTGTGGTTACTCGAGGACGGAAAAAATGGTTCCCAGGGACGCCTGCTAAAGCTCACGGCAAAAAAATAAGAGCCAGCCAATCCATTGAGTTTGACGATGTTGTAAATGGCGAAGTCACGGCATCGCCGTAACTGTGCCCGACAGATCAGCAAGAAAGGAGCGCACTCGCTTCGCATTCACCCCTAAATCGCTTACTCCAACTCGACTAACTGAACGCATGTCGACGATGCTTCCGTCGCCAGTCTCCGTCGGCTTTACCCGCAGTACGACGTCATCCTTGAAACGGAAAAGCGCGCTGGTTTCGGTAGCCTCCAATCGTCCTTCCTCCGGCAATGCGACAGCAATGTCCCATCCACGCGCCTTAGCGAGACGTGCCGCTTTCGCGACAACATTGGGCACGGGTTCGTTGATCCGGACGGAACGGATATCCCCATAGGATTTCTGGTGAATTACCACCCAACGTTGCTGCGGGTTCAGGCCCTTCATATCATCATCCCCCTCCCCGGGAACCGCATCAAGGTTATCCGCTCGAAGCGAAAGAACTCTAAATGCCGGAGGATCGGCCAAGTCTGTGGATATGTCATGAATCGACGGGACTGAGAATGCTGCGATCAAGAATGTCCCGACCCAGCCAGCATAGACAATTGCGCATAGCATTCCGACCCAACTCAATAATCTCGGCCGTGCAATACCCGATTTTCGAACGCGCCAACCGTTCAAAACTCCAAACAGGATTGTCGCTATCGCCAGAAAAAATGACCACTGGACACCCTTGAGGCCGCTCGTCCATCCCCACACACCCCAGCCGGCACCCAACGCACTAACCAGGCCCCAGAGCAACGAACCAGCCCCAGCAACTAGTAGCATCATGCCTTTAAGGTCGCTGCCCATACCTGCTGGCGGTCCAGCAACCGCAGATGCAGCAGGTATTGCTGTCGGATGTCCGACAGTATCGTTCTCCATACCCTGCTCGTTCATCGCTACCCGTCCCCATGTTTCTACGTTGAACTGATGTCTAAACCAACTCTGCACCAAAGACAAATTACGCCAAGAAAAATTCCGCGCCACAGATACAGCATAGACAAAGGACCGCGGCGCTGACACAGGGCCGCCATGGTAGTAAACCCTGTCCTCCAAAGGCGTGCGAGACGATTTGTACTGCTCACCGTTTTCATCTACTCGGCTGGCTTCGGGATCATCATGCCTGTTCTGCCAGATTTGATCCGTGAATTGTCAGATGTCAGCCTTTCCGAAGCGGCCCGCCTAGGAGCATGGATTGGTGCGGCCTATGGAATATTCCAGTTTTTGCTGGGTCCAATGGTTGGTAACCTGGGCGACCGCTTCGGCAGGCGCCCAGTCTTTCTGGTATCGCTGTTCGGTTTCGGCACTGACTTCCTACTGATGGGCCTGGCGCCATCGATCATCTGGCTATTCGTCGGTCGATCGATCGCAGGAGGCCTGGGCGCCATTTTCGGACCGGCTAACGCAGCGATGGCGGACATGTCCACTACGCAGGACCGAGCTGCAAGTTTTGGCAAAGTTGGAGCTGCTTTTGGGCTCGGTTTCATCATGGGACCGGCATTGGGTGGCTTGCTCGGGGATTTCGGAACACGCATACCATTTTTTGTGGCTGCAGGCCTTGCGTTCGCGAACGGTATATATGGGTTTTTCGTCTTTCCTGAAACGATGTCCCGCGACAGCATGCGCCATTTCACATGGCGCCGCGCAAATCCATTAGGCGCACTATCTAGCCTTGGCAAAATCAATGGCATATTGCCAGTTGCGCTTATCTATTTTCTCTGGATCTTTGCCGTGAATGTCTATCCTGCATCATGGGCATTCTTTGCGCCTGTGCAATTTGGCTGGGACAGCAAGTTGGTCGGGATTTCATTGACGCTGGTTGGTGTTTCGATGGTCTTTTTCCAATCGCTCATTATCGGAAAGGCCGTACGCCATTTTGGTGAACGACGAACAGCAATCATCGGTATCGGATACGGCGTCGCGAGCTTTCTGATTACTGCATTCTTGACGAACGGAGCCGTTGCGCTCTTCTTGAACCTTCTTAACGGGTTTTCAGGCATGGCAATGCCGGCACTTAACGCCATTATGTCGCGGCGCACCCCGGCCAATCAGCAAGGCGAATTGCAGGGGTTGAACGGCAGCATGTCGGCACTTGCATTTCTATTTGCCCAGCTATTCTATAATAACGCCCTTGCCGCATACACCGCGACATCAAACCCGATATATTTCCCGGGAGCACCGTTCCTCATCGCAGCCTCGGTTAGCCTCCTTGCGCTTGGCTTGCTCTGCCTGCTGCCCAAGCATGAACAATCATCGACATAAGGATTGCGGTGACGACATTACTCCCCCTTTCGAAAGTTGATGCAGAGGCCGTCAGCGCCCTGCTTGATGACGCTTTTGGTGCCGACAGGCACAGCCGAACGGCCTATCTGTTGCGTTCGGGAATGCCGGTTATAGAGCATTTGTCTTTTGCCATAATCGATGGAACTGAGCTGGTCGGAAGCATCCAGTGCTGGCCGGTGTCAGTGGGTGATTCGCCAATGATCCTGGTCGGCCCGGTCGCAGTTTCACCCGATCGGCAAAACCGGGGACTCGGACATCAATTGATGCGCGCCACCCTTGCAGCTGTCAGGCCAACCGATGCTCCAATGGTGATGATAGGCGATCCCGAATATTATGAGCGCTTTGGTTTTACCGCCCAGGCCACGGGGGGTTGGACATTGCCAGGCCCTTGGGAGCAGCGCCGCTTGCTCTCACGCAATCCGCAACTAGCGCCATTGCCTGTCTACGGCCATGTCGGCCCGAGAACCGGAAACGAGCACCTTTGACGATCCAATGCTTTGTGCTTATCGCAAGCAAATGCCATATGACGCGCCCGATTTTTCCAACCTGACTCTTGCAGAGATTTCAAATTTGATGGTCGCACGCAGATTACCCCCGGTTCAAGATTGGAAACCTACCCAAAGGGGAGAAAGCGACATGATCATAGCGGCCGATGGCAAATGGTATCATCAAGGCAGTGAGATTTCGCGGCCTGCAATGGTTCGCGCGTTTTCAAGCCTCATACGCCGTGAACACAATGGAAGCTATTGGTTGGTGACACCCCATGAAATGCTTTCAATCGAAGTTGAAGATGCCCCGTTCATTGCAGTCGAAATTCAAAGCGAGGCGGAAGGTCAGCTGAGATCAGTCGCTTTTCGCTTGAACAGTGACGACCTGGTCGTTGCGGGCCCTGAACACCGACTGGAATTGCGAGACGGACTGCCCTATCTTCACGTACGCGAAGGACTTTGGGCAAAACTTAATAGACCAGTATATTACGAGCTGGCCGAGATTGCGCTCAGTGAAAATCCAGAGAAGCCTGGTTTTTGGAGCGAAGGCATGTTTTTCGCTCTCGGAGCTTCGATATGAACTGGATTAAGAAAATCGAGATTGCTCTCAATCCGGCACGCGAGATTGCGATCGAAGATGAGCGTCATTTTGGCCAAACTTTTCATCGCGAAGCTGCTGTGCTCATTCCAATCACAAACCGAAATGAACCGGGCATTATCTTGACGCAGCGCCCTTCTTGGTTGCGTACTCACGCCGGGCAAGTTGCTTTTCCTGGCGGCAAGGTAGACGAGCAAGACGCAAACGCGACAGATGCCGCGTTGCGCGAAGCCAATGAAGAACTCTCAATTGCCCCATCTGATGTAAAGGTCATTGGCGTAGCTGACACTTATTTCTCAGGCAGCGGCTACCGCATCGAACCAGTGGTCGGGATTATACCGCACGACCTGCCGCTGAAGGCCAATCCCGACGAAGTTGAGGATTGGTTCGAAGTACCCCTTGCCTTCTTGCTTGATCCCGCCAATGCAGTGAAAAAAGAGACAAAATGGAATGGGCAGCTACGAACATATTATGACATGCAATGGGGTGACAGGCGAATATGGGGCGTCACAGCTGGAATTATCGCCAATCTCGTGCGTCGCCTGACGTGAACGGTCAATTGCTACCTAAATCCGATTGGCAGGATGCCGCGGGTCTTCAGCGTGTTGTGCTCGCATTGAAGGACGGAAATGGGGGCCCTCGAATTGTCGGCGGCGCAGTACGTGACACGCTGCTGGGCCTTGATGTGACCGATGTGGATCTGGCGACAATGTTGCCTCCCGAAATCGTGGTTGATCGACTCGTGGCAGCTGGAATCAAGGCAGTTCCCACCGGAATTGACCACGGAACAATCACAGCAATAGCAGAGGGCCGGAGCTACGAGATCACCACGTTGCGCAGCGATGTCACCACCGATGGGAGGCGCGCGACAGTTGCATTTGCAAAAGATTGGCGAGAGGATGCAGCACGGCGTGATTTTACGATAAATGCACTTTATGCCGACCCGGTTTCCGGCGAGATATTCGACTACGTCAACGGGCTAGATGACTTGAACTCGGGTGTCATAAAATTCATAGGTGATGCCGAGCAACGCATCGCAGAAGACTATCTGAGGATATTACGCTTTTTCCGCTTTCTTGCCCGGTTTGGACACGGAGAAGTAGATCCCGTTGCATTACGGGCCTGCGCCAACGCAGCTCATGGCCTGACTGCCCTCTCTCGCGAACGGATCGCACAAGAGATCGTCAAGATCATGTCACTTTCGAATCCCGTCGATGTCGTTGCGATGATGGCCGAAAACGGCATTTTCGCACCTTTCCTTCCAGAGTTATCGGGCAACGCGGCAAATGACTTGTCCCGTTTGGTTAATCGGGAAAAACAGCTGGGACGTCCTGCATCGCTGACGGCTCGCCTGTTAACACTGCTACCCAAAAACGCAGTCATGGTCGACAAGGTGGCAGCGCGATTGAAATTGTCGAACCGATTGCGGGAAAATCTTGCTGCAAGATTGGAAGCGCCGTTACCCACGCCTGCAAATATTCGCGCCCTTGCTTACCATGCCGGGATCGATTGCGCATATGACGCAGCATTGCTCTATGCCGATGAGGAGGATCTGCAAGAATGCCTGGCAATGCTTGAAAGCTGGACTGTGCCGAAATTTCCCATCAAGGGTGGCGACTTGATCAAAATGGGGCTGCCCATAGGTCCCCGCGTGGCAAAGACCCTCCAGTTACTCGAATCCCGTTGGGTGAATGAGAGCTTTCCTGACGAACCACGAGTCCGCGAGATTGCAGATCAACTAGTGATCGAGGCGCTGTCTGCTTCAAAAAATGCATAGGCAGCATCAGCAGTCATGGGTCGCGAATAATAATATCCTTGCCCGACTGAACATCCCAATCGACGCAACACTTCCGATATCTCTTCGCTTTCAATTCCTTCTGCCGTCGTTTTCATTCCCAGGGCGCGTGCTAACGACAGCACGGTCCGAACGATTGCCCTTTTGTCTTTATCAATCATCATTTCGGAGACAAAACTGCGGTCGATTTTCAATACGTCGATCGGAAGTTGCTGCAAATATGCCAGGTTAGAATAACCTGTGCCGAAGTCGTCCATCGCGAGATGGGTATCAAGCGCCTTTAACGAATCAAGCAGTTTTTTTGCTCCAGCAGGGTCGTTGATAAAGGCACTTTCGGTCAATTCGAGGGTCAATCGATTTCCTGAAATATTCGCTCCCGACAGCGCAGAAGAGACAGCCTCCACCACATCATCACGCTGCATTTGCACGGCAGACATATTCACGGAAATCCGAAAATCGGAAACACCATTGAAGCGAGAATCCCAGTCGGAGATGGTTTGTGCTGCGGCCTCCAAAGCCCAGCGCCCCAGAGGCACGATCAGGCCGCTCTCTTCTGCGACGGGGATAAAATCCGTCGGTGAAATTGCCCCCAGGTCTGGATGGTTCCAGCGCGCCAACGCTTCAAATCCATTGAGCGAGCCAGTGCTCAGATCAACCAACGGCTGATAGTGCAACTCGAGATCACCATGGAGGAGTGCTCGGCGCAAGTCGGTTTCCAAACTGAAACGGCGACGCGCGGTGTCGACGGTGCCGGCAGCGTATAATTCGAAAGACTTCGTCAGTTTTGCGCGTTTCAACGCGATTTGTGCATGTCGTAACGTATCCATCGGATCATCAACGCCGACTTTGCCAACAGCCGCTGCGACGGCACATTCAACCTGGATTTCGAGATTTGAAAGCTGGCACGGCTCGACGAACACATCCATCAATCGCGCAGCGATACGTTCGACGCTGCCCTTGTCTTTGTCCAACTGCACAAAAAGCGCGAATTCATTACCACCAAGTCGGCATAATATTTCATTGCTTCGAACACGCGAGTTCAGACGTCGAGCAACTGTAATAATAAGTTCGTCGCCGGCAAGTGCACCGACTGATTCATTGACACGGCTGAACCGCGCTAGGTCGATGAGCATGATTGCATAGTCGTTGATAGCGCCACTACTTAGCGATTTCTCAAGCGCCTGCTCGATTTGCTCTTCAAATCCTGTTCGGTTGCAAAATCCGGTGAGACTATCGCTCAGCATCTCGCGTCGCAGGTTGATCCGGCTGATGGCTTCAGCTGTACGGTCTACGATAGACAACAAAACCATTTCGCCATCGATCCCGAACCGGGACAGGCTTATTTCCAATTCGCGGCGACTTACTTGATCTGCAGATTGCCAACACTCGAAATGTGTATCGCGTCCGGTCTCAACCATATTGATGGCACGGTCCGCGAGGGACGCCATATCCAGCCCTGACTCCCTTTGGCACCCAATGGCCAGGTCTTCATAGAGCCGATTGCCAAAAACATGCCGAACGTCACGACCCGCAATTTGAAAGATCGCGCCCGCGATGGGAAGCGAAGTCAGCCAGCCAAATTCTATCCTTGGATCAACGGAACACCCGCCCATCCAGTTCGCTTCGCCGGCAAATACGGAGACTTGCTCGGAGTAATCTTGGCGCCCTATTTTTTTCATTGCAGCCATTCATGGCAGCAAATTGTAAAAAATAGTCACCAATTCATGGTGAATAAAAGGTTTATGAGTTTCGATAACGGGCTAGTCAAACCGGTTGTTACGCGGAAACCCTTGCGGCGGGA
>JBATDO010000087.1:0-13797 GCA_049663505.1 Sphingorhabdus sp. | reverse complement strand
GCGCCGTGCAGGGCCAGCTTGCCCGATGATTCTTTTTGTCGAATGCAGGGAAATGTCCGTAAATTGGCCAAGCTGACCTTTACTGCTTCCATTTCCATTGCCCGCTCTGCAGCTTCGCCATGTGTGCCATGAGCAGCCACAACCTTGGCCTGGGCATCATCAAGCAAGCTTATCCAGTTGGCGACGAAACCGCCTTCGCCCGGCTCCATCCCGACCATTGCTTTCGACAGCGCGGCATTGCAGCCTCCGCAAAGGCCATGGCCAACGACCACGATTTCCTCGACCTTGAGGAACTGGACGGCAAATTCCAGTGCTGCGGAGACGCCGTGCAGACCAGGTGTCGTCTCAAAAGGCGGAACAAGCGCTGCGACATTGCGAACGACAAAAACCTCTCCGGGCCGCGTATCAAAAATCTGGGTGGGGTCAACTCGGCTATCCGAACAAGCGATAACCATGACTTTAGGGCTTTGTCCTTCGCCCAGTCTGCTCCAACGTTCCCGTTCGTTTGTCCAATCATTCGCGCGAAAACGCGCATAACCCTCGAGCATATCTGAAAATAACGTCATATCCTCTCTTCTAACAGCGAAATTCGGGGTGGCAAGATCGAAGCGATCGGCCTATTTGGGCTGAATGAATGCTCCTATTATACCTAACGATCGCCCACTTCGCGAACGCAAGCCCGACTGGATCCGTGTGAAGGCGCCAACCAGTGCCGGTTACAACGAAACGCGAAAGCTCATGCGCGACCTCAACCTCAATACAGTGTGCGAAGAGGCTGCATGCCCGAATATCGGGGAATGCTGGACAAAGAAGCACGCGACAGTGATGATTTTGGGCGACGTGTGCACGCGTGCCTGCGCATTCTGTAACGTCAAGACAGGTATGCCAAAGGCAGTTGATCCGCTCGAGCCAGAACATGTCGCAATCGCTGCCGCAAAAATGGGCCTGGAGCACATCGTGATAACCTCGGTTGACCGTGATGATCTACCTGATGGTGGAGCAAGTCAGTTTGTAAAAGTGATCGAGGCGCTTCGGCGCAATACGCCAAATACGACCATAGAGATACTGACCCCCGATTTTCGCAACAAGGCGGAGGCTGCTGTAGAAGCCATCGTGGCGGCGCGTCCCGATGTGTACAATCATAATCTGGAAACTGTACCCAGGCTCTATCCCACAATCAGGCCAGGTGCGCGTTATTATGCCTCGCTCAGGCTGCTTGAGACAGTCAAACGGCACGATCCGTCCATTTTTACAAAATCGGGTGTGATGTTGGGCCTCGGTGAAGAGCGTATGGAAATACACCAGGTCATGGATGATATGCGCAGTGCGGATATCGATTTCCTGACAATGGGGCAGTACCTCCAGCCCACGCCGAAACACACCAAGGTAATGGATTTTGTCACGCCACAGGCGTTCGACGCATTTGCAGCGATCGCGCGAGCAAAGGGGTTCTTGTTGGTTGCGGCTACGCCGTTGACGCGTTCTAGCTACCATGCTGGTGACGATTTTGCCAAGATGCGCACCGCACGCGCGGCTCAGCTTTCCAAGGCTGGCTAATGCCCCACCACCATGAGCGCAGGTCATTGCCACATAGTGCAGCTCAAATGTATGATCTCGTAGCGGATGTGGTGCGCTATCCAGAATTCTTGCCGTGGGTGAGTGCGATTCGCATCCGTAAAGATAGCGAAGGCGAGATGCTCGCAGACATGGTGGTGGGGTTCAAATCCCTTCGAGAAACATTTTCGTCGCGAGTTATCAAGGCTCCGCGCTCGTCAATTGTGGTCGATTATCTCGATGGCCCAATGAAGCACCTGCATAACCAGTGGAAATTCGAAGACGTGCCGGAAGGAGGATCGATTGTTGATTTTACTGTCGACTTCTCGTTTCGCAACCGCGTCTTCGAGGCCCTCGCGGGCCAGTTCTTCGACTCTGCACTTCGCAAGATGACGAGCGCGTTCATCGAACGCGCCGACCAGCTTTACGGCGTTGAAGGTAGCAGCAACTCTAGCGCATAAAGTGCCGCATACATCCGGATCTCGTATCGACTCTTGTCTGATCCGAAGTTCTTGCGATCGGCCGTCATCTCCTCGGGATCCTTCCCTTTTTCGGCCACTGCAAATACGACGGTCCCAACAGGCTTCTTCTCGGTGCCGCCGTCGGGACCGGCAACGCCGCTCACAGCTACTGCTATGTCGGCGCCACTTTTCTTGAGTGCACCTTGTGCCATTGCCCATACGACAGCAACAGATACAGCGCCAAACGTATCGAGAATGTCTTCGTTTACTCCAAGCATCTTCATCTTGGCTTCATTGGAGTAAGTTACGTATCCACTGCCAAATACCGCACTGCTCCCTGGGATTTCAGTCAAGGCTGCTGCAACAAGCCCACCGGTGCAGCTTTCTGCAATGGTCACTGTTCGGCCTGCCGCGATGTTCTCGGCGATAACGCGTTCGGCTAATCTTGTTAATCTGACTGGGAGAATAGACTTCATGATTGCGACTTTTCGAAACTTGCTGATGCTTGTGCAGCTATACCCTCACCACGCCCTGTAAAGCCAAGCATTTCGGTCGTGGTCGCCTTGACAGATATCTGGCCGATATCGACCTCCATGATTTGTGCCAATCGCATACGCATCGCAAGTTTGTGAACTGCAATTTTCGGAGCTTCACAAATAATGGTAACATCGGCATTTGCCAAACGATACCCTCTTGAATTCGCTAGCTGCATGGCATGGGCCAAAAAAATGGAAGACGGGGCGCCGCGCCATTTTTCATCGGATGGCGGAAAGTGATCACCGATGTCACCGAGTGCAAATGCGCCTAGAATCGCATCGGTCAATGCATGCATGGCCACGTCTGCATCGCTATGTCCTGACAAGCCTTTGTCATGTGGAACCTTTATGCCGCATAGCCATAACTCTTTGCCAATGACGAGGCGGTGCACATCAAAGCCTGACCCGGCGCGCATTTGTGGCATGAGTTCATTATCTCCAAAATCGCTGGCGAATGTAAATTTTCCCAGCCGTTCGTCGCCATCGACAATCCGGACCTGCTGACCCAGCGCCATCAACATTCGTGCATCGTCACTCGGTTCTGCACCATTCCATCCCTCATGTGCTGTGTAGATCGCAGTAAAATCAAACGCCTGTGGTGTCTGGATCCGCCATAGATCTTCTCGGTCGACCGTTGATTCCAGGACCGATTTTCCCCGAGCCAAACTGTCGACTATTGCTACCCCCGGCACTGCACCCGGCCCTTCATCTAGCGTCGCCAGCAATGTAGATATCATGGCTGTTGGCAGAAACGGCCGCGCGGCATCGTGAATCAGAATCCGGTCGGCTCCGCCGTCGCGTTTGATTGCCCTCAAACCATTCCAGACGCTCTGGCGGCGCGTAGCGCCACCCAATACGATTCGGGGTTCATTGAGCCCTGCCAAACATGCGCGAAGCTGGTCGTCTTGTCCTGCTCCAATTGCCACATATACTTCGCTGATCATGGGATGGCTTGATAAGGTCGCGTAGCTGTGGCGTACCATGGGGTGTCCGCGAACCATGCGAAATTGCTTTGGAATATCTCCGCCCGTTCGGCTTCCAGAGCCGGCGGCAACAATCAATGCTATGGTGCGTATGGGTGAACTCATTGCCGCGCCTTACCCACAGCACACTTGCCCGCCAAGCCGAAAGCGAGTATCGGCCTGCCTAAATTTTAGGCAATTATCCAAAATGCGACTTAAACCTATCCAAATAGGCCCGATCGAAATCGGTTGCCCGGTGATTTTGGCACCTATGACTGGTGTCACCGATATGCCGTTTCGTCGTATCGTCCGGCGGTTTGGCTCAGGTTTGAATGTCACCGAGATGATCGCAAGCCAAGCCATGATCCGGGAAACACGCCAATCGTTACAAAAATGCGAGTGGGATGTGACCGAAGAACCGGTGTCCATGCAACTTGCAGGATGCACGCCATATGAAATGGGCGAAGCGGCCAAACTGAACGAAGAGCGCGGCGCTGCAATTATTGATATAAACATGGGCTGCCCAGTCAAGAAGGTCGTTAACGGTGATGCCGGTTCGGCGCTCATGCGCGATCTGCCCCTGGCCGCAAGTCTCATCAAATCAACAGTGAACGCTGTCTCGGTGCCCGTTACGGTCAAGATGCGAATGGGATGGGATCATCATAGCCTTAATGCGCCAGAACTTGCACATATCGCCGAGGACATTGGAGCCGCGATGATTACCGTGCATGGCAGAACCAGAAACCAGATGTACAAGGGCACTGCAGATTGGGCTTTTGTTCGCCGGGTGAAAGATGCAGTGTCAATTCCGGTAATTGTAAATGGGGACATTTGCACGATCGCGGATGCGGTGACGGCGCTAGAGCAAAGCGGTGCAGATGGCGTAATGGTTGGACGCGGCGCTTATGGAAAACCATGGCTGCTCGGACAGATGATGCAGTGGTTTCAAGGTGGCGCAGTGATGGCCGATCCAGCGATCGACGCGCAATATCACCTGATCGTCGAGCATTACCGGGCCATGCTCGACCTTTATGGTTCGCAAGTCGGTGTGCGTATCGCGCGCAAGCACATCGGCTGGTATACAAGGGGGCTCACCGGCTCTGCTGAATTTCGCAACCATGTAAACCGGATAGAAGACCCAGCTGTCGTACTTGATGAACTCGAGCGCTTCTATGCGCCTCAAGTGGAGCGCGCAGCAGCGTGACTGGACCTGTTATGCCACGTCCTCACAGTGACCAGATGTTGGCTAGCATTCCTGTTCCCGTTTTGCTCATTGCACCCACAAACACGATCGCATTTGCAAATGATGCCAGCGAGGCTTTTTTTGGTCGCAGTCGCCGTAAGCTTGAAGACCAAGACGTGGTGTCGATACTCGCATTTGATAGCGAGAGAATGAATGAAGCGCTGACTTCGCGTGAGAATGATATTTCTGCGCAGGATATGGAATTGCAAACAGCACATGGAAGCATCACCGTCGATATCAACATCTCCATTTTGCCGGGCAATCCGGAGTGGCGCATTGCGATCATTTCCCCTCGGCATGGAGGACGCGAGCATATCAGTGAACAGAAGGACACAGGGCAACAGCAAGCGATGGGGGCTCCTGCAATTCTTGGACATGAAATCAAGAACCCGTTGGCAGGTATAAAGGGTGCTGCGCAGTTGCTGGCTCGCAGAGTCGACAAGAAGGACCAGCCGCTGACCGAGCTCATCGTCAATGAAGTCGACCGAATTGCAAGGCTTCTCGACCAAATGCAGAAATTGGGTCGTTCAGAACCCGGACAACTTGCCCCTGCCAATGTCCATCTGCTCATCGAAAGAGCAATAAGATCAATCCGTGCTGCAAATCGCGCTATGCCGGAGCTATCGATCAACTATGACCCGTCTCTGCCCGAGGTCATGATTGATGCCGATGGAATGGTGCAAATCCTGATTAATTTGATGCAAAATGCCGTGGATGCATTGCAAGGCAGGCTTGACGGGGTAATCGGCATTTCAACTCGCTTCGTGATGAGCGGTGCGCTGCGTGATACCGATCTAGATCGCAAGTCAGTCAAACTTCCCGTCGAGATTGCAATTTCTGACAATGGCCCCGGGGTTCCCGAACATATTGAGGAAGAGCTATTCTCACCCTTTGTTACAACCAAGCGTGATGGCCAGGGACTTGGTCTTGCCATTGTTCGCAAGTTGACCCAGCAAATGAACAGCCGGATCATGTTCGAGCGCGATACAGTTCGCAGCCGCACGGTCTTTCGACTCTTTTTGCCAGTTGCATCCACGAGGTCAGGCGAATGACCAACCCCAAAGTATTGATTGTTGAAGACGATGTCTCGATAGGAATGGTTGTCCGCGCGGCCTTGGAGGCGGAAAATATCGATACGATTATCTGCGATACAGTCAGTGCACGAGATGCTGCCTTGGCGAATGGTCATTTTGACCTGATGCTGACTGACGTGGTGTTGAAGGACAGTGACGGACTAGAAACGCTCAAGGAAGTGATGGCCGCCGCACCAGACATGCCGGTGATAATCATGTCCGCGCAAAACACTCTCGAAACGGCTGTCAGAGCAAGTGAGATCGAAGCTTTTGAGTATTTTCCAAAGCCGTTTGACCTGAATGACCTCGTGTTGGCGGTGAAGCAGGGCATAGACAAGAGACGTGCCACCCCGACCGAGAATTTTGATAGCTTGCCCGAAGCCAATTTGCCCATGATTGGCCGCAGCGTGGCCATGCAGGACGTGTACCGAATGGTTGCGCGACTTCTGCGCAATGACTTGTCGGTATTGATCTCGGGAGAATCGGGGACTGGAAAAGAACTTGTTGCAGAAGCAGTGCACAGCTTGGGACACCGCAAGACCGGTCCTTTTGTCGCGGTAAACATGGCCGCAATTCCCGGCGAACTGATCGAGGCGGAATTGTTCGGTCATGAAAAAGGATCGTTCACTGGTGCGGTTGGACAAGCGATAGGACGATTTGAACAAGCGCAGGGTGGCACTCTTTTCCTCGACGAAATCGGAGACATGCCAAAACATGCACAAACGCGATTGTTGCGCGCCTTGCAAAGCGGGGTCATTAGTAGAATTGGGGGCAAGGCCAGCATTAGGCTTGATGTCCGGATTGTGGCCGCAACGAATCAGAACCTCGAGGAACTCATCGCCAAGGGCAAGTTTCGCGAAGACTTGTTCTATCGTTTAAACGTCGTGCCGATCAACATGCCGCCCCTTCGAGACCGTGTTGAAGACATCGGATTGCTAGCCAATCATTTTCTTTTGCTTGCAGCAAAGGAGGGGCTTCCTGCACGACAGATCGATGATGCGGCAATAGCGCTATTGATGACAATGCCATGGCGAGGCAATATCCGCGAGTTGAAAAACCTGATCTACCGTCTCGCTCTGGTATGCCGTGAAGATGTAATAACGGAAGCAACTGTCGCTCAATTTGTCGAACCTGCTCATGACGCAGAATCGCCGCTGCAAGGGGCCACATTCGAAGCCGCGGTTGCCCAATTTCTGCGCGACAACAGGCTGCGGGGGACTTCGCGCGAAAAGCTATATCCAAAGGCTCTTGCGCAGTTTGAAATTCCGCTGCTTCAACATGTCATGCGGCAAGTAAAGGGTAACCAGTTGAAAGCAGCGGCTTTGCTCGGAATCAATCGGAACACGCTCCGTAAAAAACTGACCGATTACGGAATCGGCGCAAATGGCATAGGGTGAAATGCCTTTTTAACATGGTGCCGTGATCTTTGCGCCACAATTTTGTGCTTTTCAGGCCACTCGCATCCTGCAATAGTGGCAATATGGCAACAATGCACATCGCCGAAGAAGTTCGACCTCGATCAATAGTCAATCGGGCATTGTCGAGTTTGGCGGACGTCCTGGGTAACAGCCAGTCGATCAAGTTTCTTGAAATTGGCAGTGCATTGATGCTCGTGGCTGTAGCCATTGTCACAGTGTTGATCCTTACCGACCAGGGCCCTCAATCCGAGCCGCTATCGCCAACCGGGTCAGCGATGATGTTGGTTGCGAACCTGCTACCTGCCACGATGTTATTGGTATTTTTTGGACGACGAGTTGCGCTCAAGCGAGCAGAGAAAAGCAATATCGGTAGCAAGCAACTCCTTCATGTAAGACTGGTGGCAATCTTCTCGGCGATCACTGCTGTCCCGACGCTGCTGCTCGTCATTTTTGCTTCGTTACTTTTTCAAAGCGGAGTCCAATTCTGGTTTAGCGGTGATGCTCGCGGCATGCTTGAGAATGCAGGGGAGCTTGCAAAGGGCTATTATGAAGTCAACGAGCGCGATGTCGGAGACGAAACCCAGACCATGGCCGGCGATTTTCGAAACGCCTTGAACCAAACTAACGCTGACGACCCCGCATTTCTGAGTTACTTCCTGGAACAGGTATTTCGCCGGCGTTTGAGTGAATCAGCAATTGTATCAGTCGGTGACGATGGTGTGCAGCGTACCGAGGCAGTCGCGACGGAAAATGGCAATCGTAAGCAGGACTGGATCAGCGCTGATGTCCTCAAGATGTTGAATGACGGTGAGGCAACCGTTGTAAGCAATCGCAAGGACCGGATTGAAGCCGTAACCGTGTTGTTCGACAAGCCAAGAAGCTATCTTTACGCGAGCCGTGCGTTGTCCGTGCCCTCGTTTGCGTTGGGCGAAAAAGCACAATCTGTCCTCAAGGACTATGATAATATGGTCGCGCGTTCGCGCAACCTGCAGCTCCAGTTCAACATCGCCCTATATGTTGTCTCGTTGCTGATTATCGCGATAACCTTGTGGATAGCGCTGCGCGTGGCTGATCGACTGGTTCGACCTGTAAATAATCTTGTGGAAGCGGCCCAGAAAATTGCTGATGGCGACCTGTCGGCGCGCGTCCTTGAAGATCAGTATCGCGCTGACGAGATCAGTTTCTTGTCGCAGTCGTTTAACCTGATGACAGAGCGGCTCGAGACGCAAAAGGCTACACTGATCACCGCCAACCGCCAGCTGGATGATCGCCGAGCGTTTATCGAGGCGGTGTTGGAATCGGTTTCTGCTGGCGTGATTTCAGTCGACGCGGGCGGTGAAATTCAGCTTGCGAATTCAACTGCGGAGAAAATGCTGAAAGGCAAGGCGGAGAGCATCGTTGGCCAGAGCTTCAAATCGGTATCTCCAGCGCTTGCGGAACTGGCCGCTGAACTTCCGCGCGGCGTAGTGCAATTGGGAGATGGCCCTGAACCGCTCACCGTTGCGGTCAAGGTGTCGCCGCGCGAGCACGGCAGCGTGGTGACCTTTGAAGATATCAGTCAACAACTGGCTGACCAACGTCGAGCCGCATGGTCAGACGTAGCCCGGCGGATCGCGCACGAGATCAAGAACCCGTTAACGCCAATTCAGCTGGCCGCAGAGAGGCTCCAGCGCCGCTTTGGCAGGAACATCGAGCAGGATGGGCAAATATTCGAACAGCTTACCAGCACGATAATTCGCCAAGTCGGCGATCTACGCAATATCGTTGACGAGTTTTCATCATTCGCGCGTATGCCCAGGCCTGTATTCAGGTTGGAAAATCTTCATGACATTGTTGGACAGGCGGTCTTCATGTTCGAGGTGGCGCATCCTGAGATAAAGTTCAGCTTTGATTATGAAGAGGCGGCGCCCAAGCTCATATCGGACAGGCGTCAACTCGGGCAGGCGATAACAAATATCCTCAAAAATGCAGCTGAATCAATCGAGGAACGCAAGAAGGCGGGCGGCGATCAAGGCAGGATAGTTGTCAAAATGACCAGCGATGCCGACCGGATCATCGTCAGGATCGAAGACAATGGCATCGGTCTGCCACCTGACCGAGACCGTATTCTCGAACCCTATATCACAAATCGTGCGACAGGGTCGGGTCTGGGATTGGCGATAGTGAAGAAAATAATGGAAGAACACTTTGCCGAGATAAGTTTCAACGATTCAGAAGGCGGCGGAGCTGTCGTAACGCTTACGTTCATGCCCGCATTGGTAGCATCAAAGGCAGGAGCAGCCGTCGTGCAGTCCCGCATTTCCCAACAGAACGAGGATCAAAGTTAAATATGGCGTTGGATATTTTGATCGTAGACGATGAACAAGACATCCGTGACCTGGTATCCGGCGTCCTGGATGACGAGGGTTATGGCACCAGGACTGCGGCATCAGCTGAAGAGGCCCTGAGTGCGCTTGACGAGCGTCTCCCTTCCTTGATTTTACTGGATGTATGGCTTCGCGGATCTTCGATGGATGGTATCGAACTGCTCAAGGCGATTAAGATTCGGGATCCCCAAATACCAGTTATCGTGTTTTCCGGTCACGGAAACATTGATACCGCCGTTGCAGCAATTGCGCAGGGTGCTGCGGATTTTATTGAAAAACCGTTCGAGGCAGGCAAGCTGTTGCACCTGGTTTCAAAGGCCACGGAGACAGAACGCCTGCGCGCAGAGAATGCGACGCTCCGGGCGAAGGTCGGACATTCTGATG
Source organism: Sphingorhabdus sp. (assembly GCA_049663505.1). Taxonomy (GTDB): domain Bacteria; phylum Pseudomonadota; class Alphaproteobacteria; order Sphingomonadales; family Sphingomonadaceae; genus Sphingorhabdus_B. The sequence continues at coordinate 3,800 of JBATDO010000087.1, read as the reverse complement.
AACTGACCGGATCGTCTGCTGCGATAAACACCGTTCGGGCCACGTTGAAGAAGGTCGCAGCGACGGGGAGCAGGATGCTCATTACTGGCCCTGCAGGTGTCGGCAAGGAGGTTGCTGCAAGGTTGCTTCACAGCTGGAGTCCCCGCGCAGATTCCGCATTTATCTCCGTGAGTGCAGCGCGCTTGTCCCCAGAGAGGTTTGACGAGGAATTGTTCGGTATCGAGCATGAAGGCAAGCTGGTTCAAGCCGGTATGCTCGAGCGGGCCCATGGCGGTACCTTGTTTCTCGACGAAGTCGCAGACATGCCATGGACGACGCAAGGCAAGATATTGCGGGTCCTGACAGATCAGAGCTTTGTGCGAGTTGGAGGCGACCGGCAAATAAGGGTTGATGTGAGGTTCGTGTCGGCAACAGCTCGCGACTTGGCAATTGAGATCGCTGACGGACGCTTCCGCGAGGATCTGTTCTACCGGTTAAACGTTGTGCCGGTCGAAATTCCTTCCTTGTCTGGGCGTAGGGAAGATATTCCGGACCTTGCCAATCATTATGCCGCACGCTTCGCTGTCGAACATCGAATTCCTCCTCCTTATATCTCCGATGATGCGATAGCAGCCCTGCAAGCGTGCGAGTGGCCAGGTAATGTGCGGCAACTTCGCAATATCATTGAGCGAACCATCATATTGGCGCCTTCAAATCGCATCCATACCATCGAGGCGGACATGCTCCCCTCAGAAGTCATCAACAACTACGAGGGAGCAGAGCACAACGTCACGTCTTTGATGGGCGCTCCGCTTCGTGAGGCCCGGGAATCGTTCGAAAGGGAATATCTCAGGGTACAGATCAAGCGCTTTTCCGGAAACATTTCAAAGACCGCGGCATTTGTCGGCATGGAGCGATCCGCATTACACCGCAAATTGAAGCTGCTTGGCATTTCAGTTCGCAAAAACGGACTTGAACTGGGAGATGACGACGAATGAATCTCGCAATTGCGAAATGATTGTCATTGATGTAAATAAATTGCACCAAACACCTGTTAGGACTTCTTTTCGAGAAGTCCGGGCAGGCGGATGGCAAAGCAACAATAAGATAATCGGATAATGACAATGACTGAAAAGAACAACGGTCTTCAAGACCTCTTTCTGAACTCCCTCAGAAAATCAAAAACCCCTGTCACCATGTTCTTGGTAAAAGGCGTTAAATTACAAGGCGTTGTAACTTGGTTCGACAATTTCTCGGTGCTTTTGCGCAGGGATGGAATGTCCCAGCTTGTCTACAAGCACTCAATATCGACGATCATGCCATCGACATCGCCTGACAAGGCGTTGTTCGAAGAAATGATGTCACGAACCACGCATAGGGCAGGGATGTTACAGGATGTTTTCCTGCATGCCATGTGCGACAAGCGCGAATCAGTGACGACATTCCTGGTGAACGGCGTGATGTTACAGGGTGCAATTGCAGCTTATGACCTGTTCTCGCTGCTCCTCGAACGCGATGGCACGATCCAACTTGTTTATAAACATGCTGTGTCGACGGTTCAGCCAGCGCATCCCGTAAACCTGGCCGAATACAACCAGGGTGTTGATGAGGCAGATATTTGAGCGTATTCAACCGCAGCGAGGACGACGAATTTGCTCGCGGTGCTCGTGCACTGATCGTCTATCCTGAACTTGCCGGGCGGGCATCTGTGGGTCCAGAGGCGCGGCTGGCTGAAGCCGAGGGGCTTGCCGTCGCAATCGGTCTGAATGTGGTTCATACCAAGCATTATCGGGTTCGCAGTCCGCGTGCGGTGACATTGCTTGGTGGGGGTCAGGTCGACGAAATTACGGAAATGGGTCGGGCTCTTGAAGCCGACCTCTTGATTGTGGATGCTGCGCTCACGGCAATCCAGCAACGCAATCTGGAAGAAAAAACGGGCCTAAAGACAATCGACCGGACTGGTCTCATCCTGGAAATATTTGGTGAACGCGCAGCAACCGCAGAAGGTCGTTTGCAGGTGGAGCTCGCTCATCTCGATTACCAGGCAGGAAGGCTTGTGCGAAGCTGGACACATCTAGAGCGTCAACGCGGTGGGTTCGGCTTTCTTGGCGGCCCTGGTGAAACACAGATTGAGGCCGACCGTCGCATGATACGCGACAGGATGGCGCGGCTTCGTCGCGAACTTGAAGAAGTCAAAAGAACGCGATCATTGCACCGCGCTCGCCGCAAACGTGCGCCTTGGCCGGTCATTGCGCTTGTGGGATATACCAATGCGGGTAAGTCCACTTTGTTCAACCGGTTAACTCGATCCACCGTTCTGGCTGAAGACATGCTCTTTGCAACACTCGATCCAACTATGCGGCAAATATCGTTGCCAGGTATCGAAAAGGCGATTTTGTCGGATACAGTTGGTTTTGTATCGGACCTGCCGACACAACTTGTCGCCGCTTTTCGGGCAACGCTCGAAGAGGTTATCTCGGCCGATATTATCGTCCATGTTCGTGACATTTCGCACGCCGAAAGCGATGCGCAGCGCGATGATGTAATCAAGATATTGCAGGATCTCGGCATCGGAACTGACGCAGACACAACTGATGCGCCGGAAATGATCGAGCTTTGGAACAAGGTCGACTTGCTCGACGAGGACCGTCGTCATGAACTTCAAGGCATCGCTGGCCGAAGCAATAACGTCCTTATGATCTCAGCGGAAACAGGTGAGGGTATAGACGCCCTCAAATTGCTACTATCCGAAGTGATCGCGAAAGGAAATGAGACCCGTGAATTGACATTCCAGTCTAAAGACGGGGCTGCTCTTGCCTGGCTGCATGAACGCGGGAAGGTGAGCAACAAGCGAGAAGAAGGCGGCAACATTTTGGTTGAAGCGTCACTCAGCAGGCAGTTGTGGGGTCAATTCGAGAAGCAATTTCCCGGAATCTGAAGCCCTAGTCGAGCTTCTCGGCGGATTTCGCCTGTTGCCAGCAGGCTTCCTTTTGTTCGAGTGAAAGTGCTGCAAAATCCTTGCCGGCCGTGTCCTCCATATGTCGAAAACGTCTCTCGAACTTGGCAGTGCCAGATTGCAACGCTGTTTCAGCATCGACACCTAGGAAGCGGCACATGTTTACAACAGCAAACAGGAGATCTCCTATTTCCTCGGCGCGTTCAATATCAGAAGTTGCATTCTCGATCTCCTCGAGTTCTTCAAGAACCTTGGCTTTGGCGCCTTCGATGTCGGGCCAGTCGAACCCAGTTCGGGAAGCGCGCTTCTGAATTTTTTGTGCGCGCAACAATGCTGGCAAAGCCAAGGCAACACCGCCCAAAGCGCTGTCATCGTTCTTGTCGCTGCGTTCTTGCGCCTTGATTGTTTCCCAATTGGTGACAACAGCATGGGGATCATCAGCGATTTCATCGCCAAACACATGAGGATGTCGTCTAACCATCTTTTCGCAAATGCCGGCAATCACATCTTTTAAAGTGAACGCGTTTAGCTCAGCTGCCATTTGGCTGTGAAATACGACCTGAAGTAGCAAGTCACCCAATTCGTCCTTCAGCGCGACGAGGTCGCCACGCTCTATCGCATCTGCAACTTCATAAGCTTCTTCGATTGTGTAAGGCGCGATCGTTTTGAAATTCTGCGCAAGGTCCCAAGGACATCCATCGACAGGATTGCGCAGCTTAGCCATGATCGTGGCAAGTGGTTTGATATCGGCAGGGTGTTTATCGGACATGATTATCATTAAGTGCGATAATATATATTATGTTAAGTAAAATGTCGGTCGAGATGTTCAAACCTCCCCCAATACCGAGACTTTGCCTGATCATGG
>JBATDO010000086.1:0-4860 GCA_049663505.1 Sphingorhabdus sp. | reverse complement strand
GAACCCAGCTCGTAAACGCGGTTTGTGACATTGTTGGTCTGCCTCATGATGGGATAGCGCCCGTCGATGATAGTCTGCCCGAGGTCGGGGATATTTGCGAATGAGGGCCGGTTTGGATTGAATGACGGTAACGTTGCCATAGCAATCACTTCACCGGTTTGAACATCCAGAATTACGCCCGCTGCCCCCTTGGCTCCAGTCGCCGTCATGCCTGAGGCCAGTTCGCTTTCGAGCGCGGCCTGTACCCGCACATCGAGCGAAAGATTCAGCGGCTTGGCGCGCTTTGATGGGTCGCGCAGATGGTCGTTCATCACCCGCTCCATACCCATCGCGCCTTTCCCATCCCGATTTACAAAACCAAGAACATGGGCTGCAAGATCGTGCTGTGGGTATAGTCGCGTGGCTTCTCGTGGGAACTCGATTGCAATTTCACCAAGGTCATGCACCCGTCTCACTTCTTCGGGAAGAGCGCGCTTTCGCAGGTAACCAGACTTGCCAGAACTCAATTTTGCTAAGAATTCAGAAGCAGAGGTGTCAGGAAAGATACTTGCGAGCTGTTGGGCGAGCACCTTCTTGTCACCCAACAAGTCAGAAGGCTTGACCCATATTGCATAACCGTAAATGCTTCGCGCGAGTGGAATGCCGTTTCGGTCCACGATATCGCCCCGGTCGGGTACATATTCGGTATTCGTAGCACCATAGGCCCGCGAGCTTTCGAAAAACGCCAGCGTTGCCAGGCGCCCAACAAGCAACATGACAAACAGCCCAAAACCAGCAACGAGCACCAGTAACCGCCAAAATGAATGAGCCGCAAATGGCGGGGTGCCAATGCCGCTCTTCCTTGTAGTCGTACGGGCTGCCAAAATCGTCATTTCTGCCTGCGTTCCTTATCGGCCTTCGATGAAATGTCTCGCAATACATCGTCGGAAAGCAACTGCTCGTCCATCCGCGCGAGCCGTTCAGTGCGCGTTGGCGCGATTTTCGGCATATCCACCTTGGCAATTCGAATCGGTTGCGGTTGCTCGATTTGTTCAACCCGATCAGTGCGGACATCTGCTCCGCTGCGGCGACCACTGCCAACGATGCCGGTGGGGGCATTCCCGTTATCCATGACTGCAACCATTACAGGTTTGTTTACTGGAGTATCTCCGCCCAAGCCGGCAAGGGCCGCCTCACCATTCACGAATTGTTGAGCTGTGGGTGGCTGATACCCGTACAGCAAATCATTCCACTCCTCCAGTTGTTGCAAACTCGCCCGCGTGCGCAACTCTGCCTGAAGAAAACTGATTTCCCGCTTTGTTTCAAGTATTTCTCGATCGACGCTGACGAGGTCGCTGTGCAGCGCGGCCACGTTCAGTGACAGTGGATAGAGCAATATCGCGACAAGGAAGACAAGCGCCAACCAGCCCAGATTTTTCAGACGCTTCATCGCGAGACTCATGCCGCTATTTCTCCTTCGGCCCATGCGGGCGCTTCGCTTCTGGTTGCCGAACGCAATGTGGCCGAGCGTGAGCGCGGATTACGCGCCACTTCGGCAATAGAAGGGCGGACCGCCTTGTCAGCCTTTGCAAAGGTTGGTGCTGGGGCGGTGCTGGCAACCGATGGCATGTGCCTCGATCCGGCACCTTCTCCCCCGCTACGACGGCGCAGGAACTGCTTAACAATCCTGTCTTCTAGGCTATGGAACGACACCACGACGAGTCGGCCCCCCGGCTTGAGAAGCCGTTCTGCTGCTTCGAGTCCCTCGATCAACTCATCGAGTTCACGATTGACATGTATCCGGATAGCTTGAAAAGCGCGCGTGGCAGGGTCCTTCGGCGCGCCCGGCTTGTGTCCTACTGCCTTGCGGATGATCGCCGCCAGCTCGGCTGTTGTCGAAATTGGGCGCGCGGCCACAATAGATCGCGCAATACGACGCGAACGATGTTCTTCGCCGTATTTATATATGATATTCGCAATTTCGGCTTCGTCTGCTTCGTTGACGAAGTCGGCAGCACTCATCCCATCTTGCGCCATCCGCATATCCAGCGGCCCATCATTCTGGAACGAGAACCCACGGTCGGCACGGTCGAGTTGCATCGACGAAACACCGATGTCGAGTACCACTCCATCAACCGAAGATATCCCGTCGGCAATCAGGATTTCATCCATATGAGAAAAGCAGGCGGAGTAGAGGCGCAAAGCGCCACCACTCCGGCCTGCAAGTTCGGCACCTTCGACCAGGGCGTCAGGATCGCGGTCAAACGCGTAAACGCGCGCGCCGCCAGCCAAGATTGCCTGGCTGTATCCTCCTGCCCCAAAGGTGCCATCCACTATCTCTGCGCCAGGGGTGATGGCCAGAGCGTGAATTACTTCGTCCAGCAGAACCGGAATATGCGAACTATGCGGACTCATTTGCCGCGCTTCCCAAGCTCGGAAAGCCAGTAATTCAGTTCGTCCTTGACTGCGTCGAACTGCGCCGGCGCGTCCTTGCGGAAAACATCTGGGTTCCACAGCATAAAATGTGTTGTGGCACCGAAGAAAAAAGCCCGATCATCTATGTGTCCAAAATGCCGAAGCATCGGAGAAAGCACAAATCGGCCGCTGGCTTCAAACACGGTTTCGAATATTGATGAGGCTGAAATGCCGGCAAGTTCACGATCAAATTGTTCGCCGCGTGCCACAGCGCTCGTCCACTGGGTTTCGATGTCGGCCCGCAATTTGAGACGTTCAGCACCGCCAAATCCAACCAGGCAAGGAAGCGTGCTGTGACGGGCGATGCAAACCGAATTTGCGCCGCTTGATTGCTGGACACTGTCACGAAGTTCTGCCGGAATGGTCGTGCGGCCCTTGGTATCGACACTCGATACTCCTGACCCCGCATATACAACCAACGCTGACACAGCCTGAACCCACCCCGTTTTTCGGGCGCAGATATCCGTTCGCAAAAGGGCAAAACCCTCTCAGCGCGTTCGCTGACGCGACCGGTAAACGGAAATCCACCCCTTGAAGCACACTTCCTATCAAGGGATTTTATGGATGGAAAGGGGGATTTTATGGCTATTCACTGCAATATGCATGTAAATTACTGATATTTAATGATATTAATTATGCCCTCAAATCCTGTTATGGTCGTGCGGATCCTGGAATCTCGCTATATGTTCAAAAATCGGCTCAAATCCTGCGCCATTAGGAACATTTTCGCGACTCACTATCTATTTTCCCACGAAATCCCCGGATAATTTTTGGTTCTTTCCAATCGCCAACAGTATCTGTTCAATCCACTGGATATTGGCAAACTCGTCCGATCCAGAGAGTGCCCGAACGCCCTGTCCACTCCAATAAGCGGTATCCAGCAGGTCTGCGTCGGCTATTATCACGGCACGACCCTTTCCTAGTCTACAGTCCGCGACCAGCCCCTTTGCCAAGATCGTGCACGCCTTGATCCCACTACTGGGTTTGGGAAGCCATTCACCAGGCGTCTGCGTCCTTATCGTCCAGGCCCCAATCTCACGTACCGTAATCGGCTGCACATCGGTAATAGGGAGGACCATCTCGATTTCCCAATGAGAAAACAATGGCGACAGCAATGATGTAAAGAGCGGGCGGCGCTTATCGCCCAGCGGGTACAGGCTCCCCCACTGTAGGGCGGGATCTGCCAAGATCAATGTCCGGCCTCCCTGCCGAATCCACTTGTCCAGTTTCACCATTTCAGCCGGTGCAAGAGCTCTTGGCTGAGCCAAGAACAAGATTTCCGGTCGAGTGGAAGAAAGCACCGAGAAGTCGTCAATAGGCAGGATCTCGTAATTCTGCGCCAGCCGTTCGAACGCTGGGTGCGGTTTTGCATCCTCAGCTAGATCCGCTTCGATCCCACCCTCGCTCCATTGCAATGGGAGTGTGGTCATCAACCCCAGCGAGGGGCGCTGCATCGGTTCTTGCGGCTCGATAAAGCGCAACGCCGATAGCATCAGGACGAGCCCCAAAACCAGCGCCACCCCTATCCAAAGCCGCCTGCCAATGGCTGTGTCAAACATCCTTGGGCACATTCCATGTCGAGTTCTTCAAAGTGTCAGCGGCCCTGCTGCACGGGCGCTTGCTGCGTGTCACCATTTTCAGTACGTGCAGCGTCGGTGCCCGCTGGCATTTCCTCGCCCTTTGCTACAGGCGTCACGCCTAACTCTGCCAAGGGCTCGTCAGGAACTGCCTTGGTACCAGTAGTGCTCCCTGCCCCGGCGATTTCTCCTGTCGCTGGCGCATCAACTGCACGGTCGAGCACCATATTGGCAAGGCTGACAAACAACAACACAACCACAAGGCCAATCAGGCCAACTTGAATACGCTGTAATGCAGACTGACGCGGCTCAACCATTGGCTGTCCTCCTACGGCGCTTATATTGGCAGCTTCGGATCAATTGTCGAGCTGCCAAGGCATGGGGGGAAGATTTTTGCTTCGCATCCATTGGGGATTGTAGAGGGTAGAAAGGTACCTGAAACCCGTATCACACAAGATCGTTGCGATACGACTTCCGGTGCCCAATTGCCTTCCAAGCGCTACCGCGCCAGCGACGTTAATACCCGATGACAATCCCAGGCAGAGGCCTTCTTCGGCTAAAAGACGACGAACCCACAGCAAGCCCTCCTCATCAGAAATGCGAAATTGCGTATCTATCGGGGCCCCGTCAAGATTTGCCGTGATGCGGCCCTGCCCGATGCCCTCGGCGACCGATGTGCCTTCGGACTGCAGTTCGCCGCATTGATAAAAATTATACAGTGCCGCTCCATGAGGGTCAGACAGGGCAATTGTCACGCTCTCGTCTTTCGCCTTCAGCCCCATTCCAACTCCAGCGATTGTTCCCCCCGTTCCGGCAGCACAGGTAAAAC
>JBATDO010000085.1:0-5076 GCA_049663505.1 Sphingorhabdus sp. | reverse complement strand
ATCGTCGACTCTGGCAGCACAACCATTCCAGTCTCTGAGCCGATGACGAGCAGGTTGTCGGAGGTGCGGCTGTAACGCAGTGGCCGAAGTGCGTTGCGGTCGACACCCGCGACAGCCCAGTGACCATCGGTCATGGCGAGTGCTGCAGGACCGTCCCATGGCTCCATGACGCTTGCCATATATTCGTACATCGCCCTGTGGGCAGCAGGGAGGTTGGGATTTGATTGCCATGCCTCAGGAATAAGCATCAACTTGGCGGTCGGTGCTTCCTTGCCCGAGCGGACAAGGGTTTCGAACACTGCATCAAGAGCACCGGTATCCGAGGCACCTGCAGGTATTACCGGCTTGATGTCGTCCGACTGGGCGCCAAAGGCAATCGATGCCATCTTTATCTCGTGGCTCTTCATCCAGTTCTGGTTGCCGCGAATGGTGTTGATTTCACCATTGTGGGCCAAGCTTCGGAAAGGCTGTGCCAGCCACCACTGCGGGAAAGTATTTGTCGAGTAGCGTTGGTGAAAGATCGCGACGCGGCTTTCGAAGCGGTCATCCTGTAGATCGGGATAGAATACCGAGAGGCTCTCTGCGAGGAACAATCCCTTGTAGACAATCGAACGGCAGGAAAGCGAGCAGATGTAAAAGTCGCGAATTTGGGCTGCAATGATCTTTTTCTCGATGCGCCTGCGAACGAGGTAGAGATTCTTTTCGAACTCGACCGCGTCAACCTCGTCGGGCATCGGACCTGCAATCATGATCTGCTCGATCTCGGGGCGGGTTGCCTGTGCTTTCGTGCCGATGACCGAGACATCGACCGGTACCTGGCGCCAGCCATATATGGCGTAGCCTGCGTCGATAATCTCGGCTTCAACGATCGTACGGCAGTTTTCCTGCGCTCCAAGGTCAGTCCGCGGCAAGAACACCATGCCTACCGCGAGGCGATTCGGCATTGGACGATGGCCGCTGTCTGAAATGGCATCGTCGAAGAAGCGGACGGGAAGGTCGATATGGAGGCCAGCCCCATCTCCGGTCTTGCCATCTGCATCGACCGCGCCTCGGTGCCAAACAGCTTTCAGCGCTTCGATTCCGGCAGCGACCACGCGCCGTGATGGCTTGCCATCGGTTGCTGCAATCAACCCTACGCCACAGGCATCGCCTTCGGACTCCGGATGATACATGCCTTCGCGCGCCAGTCGTTCATGCTCGGGTGTGGGAAAATAATGTGTCATGGTGAAAGTCCGTTATTCAGGCGCTGCAGGCGATGATATCGTGAGTGCCAATGCCAGGTATCGAGGTTTGAGCATGTCCATTCTCCTCGACCGGTTACGCGGCCGCTTTGGCAGCATTGGCCTTTGCCAATAGCCATTTGTGCATGTGATCGGTGACGTCGCGTCCGTCGCGGATTGCCCAGACGACCAGGCTTGCACCTCGGACAATGTCGCCGATTGCAAAAACGCCCTCGAGGTTCGTCATCATCGTGGCATGATCCACTCTGATCGTTCCCCAGCGAGTCACATTAAGGTCGCAAGCACCGAACAGGACAGGCAGGTCCTCGGCCTCAAACCCGAGCGCTGTAATCACCATGTCGGCGTGGAGGGTGAAGTCGCCTTCGGGATCATTTTCAGGCGCACGCCTTCCTGATGCATCGGGCGAACCGAGCCGCATTTTGGCTACATGGACGCGTGCGACCTGGTCGGTTCCATCAAATCCCTTTGGACCCGACAGCCAAACAAATTCGACGCCTTCTTCCTCTGCATTGGCAACTTCACGTTGTGAACCCGGCATGTTTTCGCGGTCACGCCGGTAGAGGCATTTGACTGACTTGGCTCCTTGGCGAACGGCGGTTCGCACACAGTCCATTGCAGTGTCGCCACCGCCAATCACGACGACATCCTTTCCTTCGGCCGTCAGTGTGCCATCGTCAAACCCTGGAACAATATCACCAAATCCCTTGCGGTTGGATGCTGTGAGATAATCAAGTGCGGCGACTATTCCGTTCAGTCCGCTTCCAGCCGTCTGGATATCGCGGGCCTTGTATACACCCGTTGCTATTAATATCGCGTCGTGCCTGGTGCGAAGTTCATCAAGCGACGCGTCTTTGCCCACCTCGAAATTCGGATGAAAAATAATGCCGCCATTTTCCAGTCGTTGCACGCGCCGCATCACGACATCCTTTTCCAGCTTGAAGCCGGGTATGCCATAAGTGAGCAGTCCGCCCATCCTGTCGTAACGGTCGTAGACATGCACTTCATACCCAGCAACGCGAAGATACTCCGCAGTGGTAAGGCCACCTGGACCAGCGCCGATTATCCCGACTGACTGTCCGCGCGCTGGTCCAGCTTCGAGCGGTTCGACCCAACCCTGCTCCCATGCCGTGTCGGTGATGTATTTCTCAACGGACCCGATCGTGACAGCGTCATGTCCCGAAAATTCGATAACGCAATTGCCCTCGCACAGGCGGTCCTGTGGACAGATCCGCCCACAAATTTCGGGCATGGTCGAAGTGAGATTGGAAAGTTCATAGGCTTCGCGGAGTCGACCTTCGGCGGTCAGGCGGAGCCAGTCCGGGATATGGTTGTGAAGAGGGCAGTGAACCGAGCAATAGGGTACGCCGCATTGTGAGCAACGAGAGGCCTGTTCGACAGCGGCTTGTGGAGCATAGCGGCTGGCGATTTCAGCAAAGTCCTCAGCGCGCAGCTTTGGCGCACGCTTTTCTGGATAGGCTTGCGCCTTTGACACGAATTTGAGCATTGGGTCTTTTGCCACGACGCATTTCTCCACTGGAATGCGTCGCGCATAAGTCGCCGAAGAGGTGTTGTCACGCTGAAACTGAAAGATAGGTAATCATAGCTGACCTATATTGGCGATATTATTCGTGCATTACGACTTGGCGAAATTTAATTACAATGAAATAAGGCCGGTATGGACCTATCTTTGCGCCAGCCATATCAGGGCGGCAATACCTGCGATGATTCGATACCATGCAAATGGACCAAAGCCATATCTGGTGACCACGGCGAGAAAGGCCTTGATCACAATCCAGGCCACGACAAAGGAGACAAAGAATCCGATAGCAATCAGCCCCATGTCATCCATGCTCACTGCATCGCGATGTTTGAAGAGCTGCAATGCCGTAGCGCCGGTGAGTGTAGGCATCGCGAGAAAGAAGCTGAACTCGGCAGCTGTTTTTCGGTCTACCCCCAACGCCATTGCGCCGAGGATAGTTGCGCCAGATCGACTGACACCTGGAACCATGGCCAGGCATTGCACCAGGCCAATCATGCTGGACTGCTTGGCTGACAACTCGGCTACCCCGCCACTTTCCTTGGGATTGGCAAATTTCTCGACGATCAAGATCCCAACGCCGCCGATTATGAGCGCCCAGGCCACCACGACTGCGTTTTCAAGAAGCATCTCTATCGCGTCTCCAAATGCCAAGCCGAGTATCACCGCCGGGAAAAAGGCGAGCAACAAATTGCGTACAAACGCCAGCGCGCCCGCCTCAAGTGAAAACAGACCCTTGAGGACATCCATGAACGTCCGCCAATAGAGCACCAAAACGGCCAGTATCGCCCCGGGCTGGATTGCTATGTTGAAGATAGCCCAGCGACCGGCGTCATAGCCAAGCAGTTCTGTCGCCAATATGAGGTGTCCGGTAGACGATACAGGCAGAAACTCGGTCAGGCCCTCGACAATTCCGAGGATAATCGCGACTAACCAGTCTGTCATGCAGTCGCCCGCGCGCCAAAGCGTCCGTGCTTGCGATAAATATTCAGCCAGTCATGCGCAACCGCATCAAGCGGAGTTGGAACGATACCAAGGGTGGCCAAGCCATCTTGTCCGCTCACAACGTTATCATGCGCGAGCATCTTCACCTGGTCAGATGTAATTGGAGCACCGGGCAACCAACCTGTGGTTTGCGCCAGTATCTTTGCTGCAAGATCCGGTACCTCTACAAACAGCCGATCACGGCCGATGGCCTTGGCAATCCATCGGTTGAGCTCGAGCATCGAAAGGATATCAGGGCCGCCGAGCTCCAATGTTTCGCCGGTTCTGGTCCCAAGGGCGGCCGCTACTGCTTTGGCAACATCCCCAACGAATACAGGTTGGAATTTCGTATCTGCACCAATCACGGGTACAATAGGCAAAATCCGGATCAGGCCTGCAAAACGGTTTATGAACTGATCCTCGCGGCCAAAGACAATTGAGGGCCGCAAAATTGTCGCGTTGGGAAATGCCTGGCGGACCGCGACCTCTCCTGCACCCTTGCTCCGCGCATAAACAGCATCGCTTTTGATGTCGGCACCGATCGCAGAGATGTGGACAAGAGCATTTGCGCCGGCCGCTGCAGCTGCTGTTGCGACATTGGCCGCGCCGGTGTTCTGGATTTCTTCCATGTCTTGAAAGCTGCCGACAAGGTTGACTACTGCATCGGCATCCTGGACTGCGCGGGCCACGCTTTCGGGCTTGCGAATATCGGTTGCAAGAAGTTGTACCTGGCCGAGGTTGCCCAGTGGCTTGATAAACAGCGCACTGCCAGGGTTGCGCACAGCGACGCGGATTCGTGCGCCCTCAGCTAACAAAGCCTCTGCGACGTAGCGGCCCAAAAAGCCGCTGCCGCCAAAAATCGTTACCAACTTGCCCTGCATAAATGCTCCGTCGTTCGAGCAGCCGTTTGATGCGTCCGCCATTCTGCTTTGGCTTTGCACCAGCGCTCCTGCGCTTTCAAGCGTGACGTGCGCTAAAAGTTCAGGCGCGCAATCAATTGGGAAATTGAAGCATAGTTTTCGCAGCCGTTGACAAAGCCACGCGACCATTTAAAGGAGCGCGCCTACCCGGTGCTACTGTTTCATGCAGGCGGCACCAGTGCCCGGATGGCGGAATTGGTAGACGCACCAGCTTCAGGTGCTGGCGCTCGCAAGGGCGTGGAGGTTCGAGTCCTCTTCTGGGCACCATTTGTTCTTTTCAGAACATCCCAAAAAGTCTATAAAAGCCGCAGAAATCCGGGGGAATTGGCCCTCGGATGGTTCCGGATCGTCCCGGCTGTTCCCGGGGGTTCCTGACATTTTTGCGGGCCTTTTG
>JBATDO010000084.1:0-2289 GCA_049663505.1 Sphingorhabdus sp. | reverse complement strand
CGCCGACGCTGGCACAGGTCGAGGCGCATGCCGATGGTGGACTGGAAGAAATAGTGGTTACCGCGCAAAAGCGGTCGGAAAACCTCCAGGAAACGCCGCTCGCCGTTAGCGCCGTTACAGCCCAAATGATTGAGCAGCGTGGTATTAGCGACATCACTAGCCTGACCGCCATCGCCCCGAATCTCAGTATCACGACCACGGGGTCCTCCACCTCCAACATCGCCTTGTTTGTTCGCGGGATAGGCGAGAGCGAAACCATCCTGACCGTGGACTCTCCTGTTGGCCTCTATGTTGACGGCGTGGTGCTCGGTCGCAGTTCTGGCGCGGTCTTCGACATGGTTGATCTGGAACGGATCGAGGTTTTGCGCGGACCACAGGGAACGCTTTACGGTCGCAACACTATCGGCGGCGCGGTCAACCTGATTTCCCGTAAACCGACAGAGGTGGCAGGCGCGGAACAGATGGTCGGCTTTGGCAACTTAGGATTGCTTCAGTCGAAAACGACGCTCAACAGCGGAGATTTCGCTGATGTTGGTCTTCGTGCCCAGATGACCTACTTGCACAAGCAACGAAACGGTTACGTCGATAACCGGTTGATGCCAGGGAACCGTGATCCCGGTACCCACAATGTCGACGCGTTGCGTCTGGCTCTTGATTTCAACAATCAGGGACCATTTCGCCTGACCTATGTCTTTGACCTCAGTGACCGGCAAAGCGCTGCCAATCCTTTTCAACTTACGTCAGCCAGACCGGATATACTGGCCTACCTTAATGCGTCCACGGCACTTGGCGGCGCCACCCCCGTGCTGTCGAGGAACCGCCTCTCGAGCTTGTCGCTGGACCGCGATGGGTTAATAAAGGATAGCGTGCTTGGCCATGCCCTAACCGCCGAGCTCGATCTCGCAGACGATCTTACGCTGCGTTCAATCACCTCCTACCGCAAATGGAGCAACACCGTCGTCAGCGATCTCGACGGCAATGCTGGCCTGGCAGGATTTGTCGTCGATCCAGTGCTTTTCGCTGGTGGCCCATTTATCCCTCTCGGTGTCCAGCCAATCAATCTATTCAGCCTGACCTTTGATCGCGATCAGCATCAATGGACGCAGGAAATCAACCTGCTCGGTAAGATTGGCGAGACGACTCGGTTCACGCTTGGCGGCTATTATTTCGACGAAGTTGCCAATGAGGAGAATCCAACCTTCCTCACCTTCATCGTGCCTTCGCCAAATCCAATCCCCGTCACCCCATCGGTCAGCGTTGACAGCTTTGGCGTCAACATCGCCGGCAACATAATCTATCGTTACACGTCGCGATCGACTGCGCTGTTCGGTCAGGTGACGCAGGAACTAGGTAACCGGCTGAGCGTAACGGGTGGATTGCGCTATACCCACGACCAGAAACGTCTGGAGCAACAATTGCCGTTTACTCGGGCGCTGGATCGTCGCTTCAACAAATTCAACTGGGCGGTAACACTCGATTATAAATGGACGGACGATGTCATGACCTACGCTCGCGTAGCGACCGGCTACAAGGCCGGCGGTTTCAGCGCCCGGTCGGCCAATGATGGCTTCGAGCCAGAAAATCTCACCAGCTATGAAATCGGAGTGAAATCCGAACTGCTTGATCGGCGGATCCGCTTCAATGCCGCCCTGTTTCACGCGGTTCACAAGGATGTCCAGATCGGACAGTTCCTCGCTGGAAGCGGAGGCTCGCTTGGCATTACCGTCAACGCCGGTAAGGCCGTCTACACTGGCGTCGAGGCAGAACTAACCGCGTTGGTAGCAGACAACCTGACAATCAATGGGAATATCGGCTATCTTGACCGCAAGTTCAAAAGCTTTGAGATTCTGAATCCGCAAACCGACAAACTTGTCGAACTCGGTAGCAGTGCCAGATTTCAGTACTCGCCCAATATGACGGCGAACGCCGGAATGGAATATAGTCTGCCTGGCTTTGGCATTGGTACGCTTACTGCACGGCTCGACTATACCTACCGCAGTCGGATGTACTGGCATGCGTCAACGTTGCTTAATCCCTTCAATGACCTCATTTCAGATGGCCCTGTCGGGCGGTTTGACGGTAGGCTCACTTTATCCGACATCCGTCTTGGCGGGGCACAGACAACGGTCGCGCTGTGGGTCAAGAATATCGCCAATGCAGACTACCTGCTTGGCGGCGTCGATTTTGGTGCACTCGGTTTCTCGACCGTTGGCTTTGCTGAGCCGCGCACCTGGGGCGTCGACTTCCGACTGAAGCTCTGATCGCGTGCCGTGAGCCTATCACTGCGTC
>JBATDO010000083.1:0-3306 GCA_049663505.1 Sphingorhabdus sp. | reverse complement strand
TGCTCGATGCTTTGCATCTTGCGGGCATCGCTGCCGCGCCAACTGCTACACCCGGACAATGGGTCGACCGGCCATGCTTGGGGTGAACCAGAACCATCTGCCGGCATTCAGCCACAAGCTCGGGGGGTGAGAAAGGACAGGGGGATGGAGGGGACGAGCAGCGACAGGAGGCAAAGATGCTCGTCACATTCCGCGTCAAGGATATCGAGACAAGGCTCCATTCGAAACCGGCTCAGATACGCCCGCCAGAACTCGCCGCGCTGATGCGCAGACTGCACACCGCCAACAGTACAATCGATGCAGATCCAGGCGAATTCCTGGCCGCGCCCCTGAACTTCGAGATCAATGCCAACGCGCTTGCCATCGCCGCGTTCGCATCATGCTTCGACCATCGTGCGGAGATGATCGCGATCGTCGAGGAAGCGCAGTTTCTTGGACGAATGCTACGGATCGAGCACCAGCAATGCGATGCGCCGATCACGATGCGGGTGAGCGAACACATCGCTCTGGTAGGTGACATCACAATGAGCAGCGACCTTGCGTCTAAGGTACTCACCTCTCTCGGCCGCCATGCAAATGAATCTGGCCAATTGTCCCTGCAGAAGCTCGCGACAGCGCTCGAAGATCACCGGACTTACGCGGCTTTCGTCAAGGCAGGAATCACTCCGCTCTTCGAAAGCCTCGCGTTCATCGCCGCCACCGATTGTGGAGAGCAACACCCGCTGCTCGAATGGAGCTAATGACGAACCAGCCACCAGTTCACGAGCAGCCGGGAATCGGCTCAACTCGACGCCATGTTTAACGCTCGATCTGCAACCAGCCTCCTGCAGGATCGAGGTGAAAAAGGGTGCCCGGCACGTTGCCGCGGTGCCCTTTTTTCATACCGCTGGGGTTACGCTAATGCCGCACAGCCACGAGCCAGGACATAGCTTTCGCGAAGTCGCTGGGAACGCATGCCTCCTGCCGCAGGCACGTCCACCACCATCGCCATGAGCACCCCGCCAGCATACTGGTCAACCACTAATTTCCCGACCGAGAAGCCGTGCTGCGCCGGCTTCCGCACCATCGAAAAATTAGCGGTCAAGCCTCCGCTTCGCTCCGGTGACCAGCACACTGACGGGGCGCTGTTTCATGGCATGGCGGACGAGCCGCCAAGCGCCAGGAGGCAAGGTCATGTGCTACACAACGGAAAGCTACGAAGACGACGTTTCGGTGCTTCGTCAGATCAACCCCAACATCATCGCCCTTGATGAAAAAACGCTGGAAGCTGAGCGGCGCTCCTACCACACATTCTTCGACGTCCACGTCGTTGAGACCCCGGACGGGTACATACTAATCGAGGAGGGAGACTATGGCGAGCTGCCGATGCACCTGATCGACCAGATCGTCTACACCGCGACCGGCAAAATGGCCGATGAATTTTGACGAGACAGGGCGGTGGTCATCGCCGCCCAACTCGACAAAAATTAGACCTTACCCGCCAAGCTTCTCGAGGGCAGAAATCGCCACCTTTGGCTTCACCTTGACGGCCAGTTCCAGAAGGGCAATCGCCGTATCCTGACCCACCTTCTTGATCAGCCGATTTAGCTCTCGCTCTGCTTCCTCACGCTCAAGCTCTGCAAGCTTCTGCCTGCGCTCTTCCAGCTCCTTTTCCGCTGCTGCCAGGGCAGACCGTTCGCGTTCAAGTTTCGACACCATTGCGCATTCCTCCAAGCCTTGAAAGACCATGCGAAGATGCACCAATCGCAGGGTCTGTTCGAGGCATTTTTTAGCTTGCTGCTCTCGCTCCGCTTCGTCGCAGAGCACGGCCTCCTTGAGCCAACGCCATGGCCAAACCAAGAGCCATTGTCGTCCCACAGCTCCCGCTGTAGGCGGAAATAACGCATGCGGTGAGTTCGCGAGTCAGGCTCGCTCGCGCAATCCCACTGGAGAACCACCTGGGCCAGTGATCCCCCTACGGCAATGGACCTAGCACAGGGCACGAGTTCCTGATTTTTTGCACACCGTACACCGCTGCGCGGTAGGCTGATGCAGCGAAGTTCTGCATATTTCACAATTGGTTAGCCGAAGTCTTGCTCACAATTCGGGCGGTGCAGTCGGCTGCAGGATGTTCAAGGCTTCAATAAAGCATCGAAAAACCAATGCCATAGCGCTGCACCGGGCTGCATCGCCGACGCTCTTGGCAAGTGCGATGCAGCGCTATATACTGATACCTGCGATAGACGAACCACGCCTGAAAAGGTGTGGTAGTGGAAAAGAAACAGTTCCAGAGCGTCGGTGTAACGCTCAGCCCAAGGATGATCGACGTCGTCGATCAACTTGCGGCAAGCCGCGGTGTATCGCGGTCTGAAGCCATCCGCATTGCCCTTGAAGTGGGCATTCCTCTCCTGAAGGCGGGACTGTCGCTCAACGCCGAGCGGGCTGTCACGATCCTCGAGCATACCCAGCTCGCGCTGTCGCTCATCGTTCAGGAACAATATCCGGCTGATGCCGAACACCTGATCGCTCAGGCGCTCTCCAACGTACGAGAGCATCATGGCTGAAGACATCCGGTTCAGCAAAAAAGCTGCCACTCTCACCCACGCTTCCGCGCGCGGAAAAGTGAAGCGGAACGCAGGCAATTTTACGCGCGGATCGCAGCTGTTCCACCATGAAATCCTGATGACCTGGGCGGGCATCAGAATGCCCCTCTATGTCTGGGTCGGAACCGCCGTTCTTCTGCTGTGCATCCTCGTCAGTTTGACCTTCAAGAATCACGAGGTTCAGCTCGTGCTGATGAAGCTCTACGCCGAGGCCTGGGGATGGGTGCAGCTTAATCCGAACAAGCCTGTAAACCTGACGCTTCCATCGGGTCAGATGGTGCAAGGCACCATGTCCATGGTGCCCTATCATCCTGCAGTCGAAAGGGCGTGGGCCAAGGCTGTGCAGGTCAGCATTTCTGCGGGTCTTGGTGCAGCCTTTATCTGCGTACCTTTGACCGTCTGGTTCGTCGACTTTTCGAAACGGCACGGCACGGACATTCTGACCGAGCGGCATGAGCGCGGTGCCGTCCTTGTAACACACGGTGAACTGGCGAAAGCCATCACCAGCCATAACTGGAAAGCGCATGTCAGCGAGTGCCGCAAGCGCAGGCCAGCAGTAGACCCCGACAAGATCCTGGCAGAGCCATTGAAGGACCGTGTCCGAGCGGGTCTGCATGCGCCCTACCGCCTGGCAGGTGTGCCGGTTCCCTGGCGCCTTGAGCAAAGCCATGCGATGTTCATCGGTACGACCGGTGCTGGCAAGACGACCGAGCTGAAGAAGATC
>JBATDO010000082.1:0-1973 GCA_049663505.1 Sphingorhabdus sp. | reverse complement strand
CCATTATAAACGACTCAATCATGGAGCCAAGGGGGCCGATGTCGAGCTCGCCAAATCCAACATTCTGCTTGTCGGTCCAACAGGATGCGGCAAGACGTTGTTGGCCCAGACATTAGCCAAGACCTTTGATGTGCCATTTACGATGGCAGATGCCACGACTCTGACAGAGGCTGGTTATGTGGGTGAGGATGTCGAGAATATCATCCTCAAGCTACTTCAGGCGTCAGACTATAATGTTGAAAAGGCGCAGCGCGGGATCGTGTATATCGACGAGATCGACAAGATCAGCCGCAAGGCGGAAAACCCGTCGATCACTCGCGATGTTAGCGGCGAGGGCGTGCAGCAAGCTTTGTTGAAGCTCATGGAAGGAACAACTGCAAGTGTTCCGCCCCAAGGTGGCCGCAAGCATCCACAGCAGGAGTTTCTGCAAGTTGATACCACCAATATCTTGTTCATCGCAGGTGGCGCCTTCGCAGGACTTGAGAAGATTATTTCAAATCGGCTCGAGGGCAAGTCAATTGGTTTCGGTGCCCATGTTGCAGACCCGGACGAGCGACGTACAGGCGAGATTTTAAAGCAGGTCGAGCCTGAGGATTTGTTGAAATTTGGTCTTATCCCTGAATTTGTCGGTCGTTTGCCAGTTACAGCGACGCTCGAAGATCTCGATATCCCTGCACTTGTAAAGATCTTGTCAGAGCCAAAAAATGCGCTGGTAAAACAATATCGCAAGTTGTTTGAAATGGAAGAGGTCGGGCTTAGCTTTACA
Organism: Sphingorhabdus sp.; assembly: GCA_049663505.1. Taxonomy (GTDB): domain Bacteria; phylum Pseudomonadota; class Alphaproteobacteria; order Sphingomonadales; family Sphingomonadaceae; genus Sphingorhabdus_B. The sequence goes on along the minus strand of JBATDO010000082.1, from coordinate 1,207 downwards.
GACGATGCACTTGAGGCCATCGCCAAAAAAGCGATTGAACGCAAGACTGGTGCACGTGGTCTTCGATCGATTCTGGAAGCGATACTGCTTGATACGATGTTCGATTTACCGACTTTTGATGGCGTATCTGAAGTTGTGGTCGACAAGGATGTCGTTGAGGGCCGAAAAACACCAGTTCTCGTTTATGCGCAGTCCTCAAAGGGCGAAAAAGAAGACGCGGCTTAGTAATACCGCGCTCGCTCGCAATCGCATATCATTTTTGAGAATTTCAATGTCGATGAGGCCAGGTATCGGTTCGACCCCGCATGCCTTGATCGCAGCCGCACGAGTGCCGGCTCGCCTTCTCAGGTGCAGTTCCAAATCGTAAGCGTCCCTTAAGATTGCTGTATTTGCCGTGGCGGGAAAGTGCCGAGAACTGGCGGCATTTCCATCGTGCTTTAGTTCAACCGCTCGACATTCCGACACCTTGGTGATCAAGGCGACGTCAACAAGTTTGCGTGAACTGTTGCATCACTGCAACATGTACTAAAATAATCATCCAACACCGTGCTTTGCACAATTTGCTGCACTGCACCACTTTGCGTTTGAACCCTTCAACGCTAAGGCAGTTTTATTGCGATATCTAGAAGCCGACTGTCATTTGTCTGTCATTATCAGGCTTCAAGGGGGCGCTGCGAAAAGAATCTACCGCTGCGATTCGATGAAAATCAGAGCGCAGGATCCGAGGTGGGTCGTTAAAAACCAAAGGGGTGTAATAGATGCATATTCGTTTTTCTTTTGCAGCGAGCGCTGTCGCGCTTGCTGTTGCGAGCTTTTCTACGAGCGCGATGGCGCAGTCTACAGGCTCGGTCGATTTCGAGGAAGAAATCATCGTTAGCGGGACCCGCACAACAGATGTTGCCGGAATTCAGGCGCCAGATGCCACAAAGGCGAAGGCAGTACTGACGCAAGAGCTTATCGAGCGCCAGAATCCTGGCCAGACAATTCTTGACACGATCAACGTCATCCCCGGGGTAAGCTTCCAGAATAACGATGCTTACGGTTCCTCAGGCGGAACACTTACAATCCGCGGCTTCGACTCCTCGCGCATTTCACTGACTTTTGACGGTATTCCGCTCAACGATTCTGGAAACTATGCGATTTACTCGAACCAGCAACTTGATCCAGAACTGATTGAACAGGTTAATGTCAACCTGGGTACAACAGA
>JBATDO010000081.1:0-12224 GCA_049663505.1 Sphingorhabdus sp. | reverse complement strand
GGCCAGGATAACCCGTTCGTCGAACTTGCCCTTCCAGAAGACAAAAAAGACCGATGCTACCAACATGAACGGGTACACGAATTTCAACATCCGATGACCACTGTGTCATGTTGGAAGCCCCGTCAAGTCATGCAACCACGCGCAAGCTCGCAGTCGCTGCATCTTCGTCAGCTTTCATGATCTTCCACAAGTCACCCGTCATGCGAGGCTTGAGGCCCAGTTCATCGCGCACCGTTGCAAAGGCATGATGTGCTTCGACCAGCCGTGCTCGTGCCTGTTGCAAGGCCTGGGCGGTCTCGCCGATAAGCGCGATCGCATCTTGGCCCACCGTTGGTGAAACATTGGCATGACGACGTGCCTTGGGTGTTTCTGCCGCCAGTTCGGCTGCAGAAATGATGGCGTCATCAATGGCTTCTTCCAGTGCGTGGAGTTTGGCCGCAATGGCCCGTGCGGCATTAAGTCTCTGATTGAGCATTTCAAGAACCCCACCGTGAAGCCACAGGGCAACACGGCCTTTCCAATTACGAAGGCCATTGCCTCAAATCAGTCTCGACATTCCTTCCGCGAGACTGACGATGGCACCCGTTGCAATGATGGTCAGGGTCATGATCAGGGCGATGATGACAATGCGAGCAAAAGGTGTCAGCTGGTTGGGGCGATGGAGCTTCGTTAGAACCGTAAACCAAGAACCGAAATGTTCAGGCTGGGGAGGCGACGCGAAATAGCTTGCCTGTTGTTGCCGTAATTCCAATCCATCACCCACCGGGTCCCGTTCGCCGAGTGATGCGTCCTGATGGAATGGATTTGCGGTCGCGGGGAGTGCCGGAGATTGGTGTACCAATTGTCCCCATAGGTCCGACTGGTCGATTCCTGTGGTTTCCTGATAGGCACGGTATAATCGCGCAGCCTCGGCTCGCGTTCGCACGTTAAGGATAGATTGGATGCGCTTGACCCGCTGGTCTACCGTATTGTGGGAAATACCGAGCTCACGTCCGATCTGTTTGGAGGACATGAAAAGAGCCACCCGCTCAATGACTTGGAGCTGGCCTGGTGTTAATTGTCCGATCAATCGGACCTGATCCCCCTGCAGTTGCATAAGGGGTTTTTATCACCCTTAGGATTTCATACAATAGATCCTGCAGAGAAATTTATACAAGATATTAGCCATTTTTGTGAAAGAAATGAATAGGATTATATCCGTTGTTCATAATAATGTTGTTACGAGGGGCATGCCTGCATTTTGCTGTTGTGGGGATGGCCTGGAGTTCATGATCGGACACTGGTGCTCATTGATGCACTTCGCTGACGCGTGATTCTCATCGGCAATGCCTTGTATAGGCCCACATGAGCGTTCTTTTCCGCAGCAAGGGGAGCCCCTCTATTCCAGGGCTGCCTTACACCAAGCCTTGCCTGGGTCCAAGGAGCCAAGCCCTCCCACGCCAATCCGCCCTGGTGGCAAGCTCAGGGCGGACGCATGATATGGGAGCGATGTTGACAGCTCAGATCGACGCGACCCGATTAGAACTTGAACCCGGCTTCCACTCCAACGAGGCGGCGCGCACCAGGTGAAATGAACGACCCGCCAAATTCGATTGCCGGAATGGCTTCGTTGATGAACTTGCGATCGAGCATGTTGTCGGCGAATACCGAGAGGTTCCAGTTTTCGCCTTCGAGCCCGGCGCGCAAGTTCAGCACACCAAAGGCATTGCGCTTGGCAATACTGTAATTGGCATCGCCCACAAAACCAGGAAGTGCCAGCGCAGAAATCGGCAACAAGCCGCTGAATATCGTGGGCCGGGTTTCATCCTGGACGCTGTGGAACCAGGTTGGTCCCGTGATGCGGTAATCCGCACGCATTACCAGGTCCATGCTGTCATTGAGGGGCGTATCGATCTGGCTGCCCAGGTTGATAGTATAGTCAGCGGTATAAGGCGACTTGTTGCCCACAGTATATGGACGAGACGAGTTTTTCTTGATCTTGCTGTCGGTCAGGTTGACCGAACCGAACAGCGACCAGCCCTCGACAATTTTTGCATTGACGTTGAACTCTGCTCCCTTGACGTCCACCTTGTCGATATTCGAGACGACCCGCAGCAAACCAAAGCTCCCGACGAAGAATTCGAAGAACTGCATGTCTTCGATTTTCGTGTAGTAACCGGCCAAGTCGAAGGTCACGCGGTTGTCAAACAGAGATCCCTTGATACCAGCCTCGAAAGCGCTCGATACTTCCTTGCGATATTGATCGTTGATGGTGACGCCTGCATTGATCGTGCCGGGCGTTATGCCATCATTGAAGGCCGCGTTCACCACCGAAGTCGAGCCCTGGTTGTTGAAACCACCCGACTTGAAACCGATGCCCCAATTGGCATAGATGTTGGTGCTGGGCGTCGGCCGCCAGCTGATGGTGACCTTGGGCTCGATCTGCTTGAACGATTTTGACTGATCTGCAATCGCTCCTGTTGCCGGCAGGCCAGGATTGATCTTTGCGCCGGTAATGGGATCAGCCACATTGGGTACGCGGCTGGAGACGGTGCGGTCTTCGATGTCGTAGCGCAGCGCCACGCCTGCTTTGAGCGTGTCGGCCATTTCATAGTCAGCCTGGCCGAAAACCGCGTAAACATCTGTCTTGAACTTGTCGGCAAACAGAAGCGATGTCGGGTTTGAGGATCCTGGTGCATTATAGAGTGTGGAGAGGACGCCAGCGCCCGTATCGGCTCCCAGGCTCACACCGACGAGCCGGTCAATGTGGAGATAATAAGCGCCCAGCTGCCAGCTGAGCGGACCGTCATTGTTCGAAGCCAGGCGGATCTCGCCGCTGATGTCCTTCTGGTTGCGGACCTGCAATTGGGTGCCATCACAGGTAGTTGGCGAGTACGGGCCAAAGGTCGAGCCATTGGCTGGCGCGAAGATAAAGGGCACCGGTATTGCCCCAATGAACCCGGGCTGGTTCACGTCAAACCCGGTGAGGGCTGCAGTCGACGCGAAGCACGCATTTTGAACGGCCAGGTTGGTCGGATTTGCAGGTGCCCCGAGGGCAGGCGAGATGTAGCGGGCAAAGTCAGCGGAGGTTCCCTCAGCAGTCAGGCTTTGCTGCACGTCTGAGTATAGGGCCCAGGCGGTCAGGATGGTCGACCCGAAATCATGTTCGACCTTCGCCGACACGTCGAACGTGCGCTGGTCGTTGGTTGGACGGATGTTTGCCGCATAGCGGAAGGGATGCTTGTTCACATCCTCGTTGAACGCTGCATTGACAGCGGCAAACAACGGCAGGTGGAACGACGCGTTGAAATTTATCGACGCACCAAACAGGTCGGCATAGCGGGCCTTCACGTCGAGCTCGGTGGCATCACCGAGCTGGGCAACAAACCGTCCGTCGACCGACCATACACGCTGATCGTCCACGACCTTGCGATCGAGGTAACGGTCGCGGTAAAAACCATCCGTCGTCCGGTAATAGCCCGACAGGACCAGCCCTGCATTGTCTCCGATTGGCGTCGAGACATAGGCTGAGCCCTCGATGCTATTCTCGTTGGCGTAGCTCGCCTTGACCGCCCCTTCGAGCGTATCGGTGGGCTTCAGTGTCGAAATGACGATTGCGCCGGCCGCCGCATTGCGACCATAGATGGCACCTTGCGGGCCTTTCAGGATCTCGATCTGGCGCAAGGTGCCCTGCGGCTGGTTGAGCTGGGCGGTGTTGGTTTTCAAAATGCCGTCAACAACGAGTGCGACCGAGCTTTCGGCATCGCGCGCTCCGTTGATCCCGCGGATGTTGATTTGCGTGTCGCCTGCTTCTGCAGTTCCTGTGACGATGGTTACGCCAGGGGTAAGCTGCGCAAAGCCCTCGGCATTATCAACGCCTGTCTTGGCGAGCGTATCGGCACTCAGGACCGAGACCGATGCCGGCACGTCGATCAGGCGTTCGCTTTGGCGCCGGGCGGTAACGATTATCTCGTCGCCTGCCATGGCCTCTTCTTCGGCTTCCTGTGCGAACGCGGGTGCCGTATGGATGCCGGCCACGGCAATTGAACTGAGCAGAATTGCTTTGGTGATACGCATATTATGTCTCCCTGACATGAATTATCGAACCCGCATGCGGCTTTGCCGTCTTATTAATCTGTTTCTTTATTCGTTACCGTTGCCATAACCCCGGACATGTGAACCAATCTGGCAGCACGTTCTTTCAGACGTTGATCCGGTTCGTTCTATTGTATACAAATAGCTGACGTCAAGTGCGTTCCAGAAGGAAGCCCCAATTATGTCCAGAGCCTCTGACCGCGCTTACGCCCACATCAGGAACATGATCCTGTCGGGCATGCTTTCGCCGGGCACGCAGATCCGCGAAGAACAACTGGCCGAGAGCTGCGGCGTGTCGCGTACTCCGGTGCGCGACGCCCTTCGCAGGCTCGAGACAGAACAGTTCATAAGGCGCAGCGACACGCAGCGCAGCTTCGTTGCGGACTGGTCGCTCGACGATGTCGAGGACGCCTTTCAGCTGCGTGCCATGATCGAGGCGCACGCAGCAAAACGCGCAGCCACCCGCGTGAGCTGGGATCAGCTCGAGCGGCTTCGGTCCCACAACAAGGCGATTCTCAGGTCGATCTCGGGCGCCGCAACCGATGTGCCTACATTTCTTGAGCATAACCGCCTGTTCCATCTCATCATCCTCGAGGCCGCAGATTCGCAACGCCTTTCGAGCATGCTGGCCCAGGTCATCGAGCAGCCAGTCGTTCTGCGGACGGCGCTCCAATATGATCGCGATAGCCTGCAGCGTTCCTGGCACGAGCACGAGGAACTGCTTGCTGCCTTCTCGCACCGGGACCCTGAATGGGCCTCGGCCGTCATGACCGGCCACATTCGCCGCGCCTTTCATGCCTATGCTGAGGCCCACAAGCAGGGCGCCGATCATATCGCTGCGTAAACGAGGTTGATTTTGTATACAAATATGCGAATGAAGATCCCATGACTGCTTCCACTTCCATCGAGTTCGTCGAAGTTGGCCCGCGCGACGGGTTGCAGAACGAAGCGCACATCGTGTCGACAGCCGAAAAGCTGGCGCTCATCTCGCGCGCGCTCCAGGCCGGTGCAAGGCGGATCGAGGTCGCAAGTTTCGTCAACCCAGCCCGCGTTCCCCAAATGGCAGACGCCGAGGCGGTGTGTGCAGGACTGCCCGAGCGCACCGATGTCACCTATATCGGCCTGGTGATGAACCCACGCGGTGCAGAGCGCGCCATTGCCACCGGCAGGATCGACCAGTTGGGCGCGGTGTGCGTATCGACAGACAGGTTCGCCATGGCGAACCAGGGGCAAACCAGCGCAGAGTCCGTCGATGTCGCAAGGGCAATTATCGCCCGTGCCCAAGAGGCCGGATTGACCGGCCAGGTGACAATTGCCGCGTCCTTTGGATGTCCCTTTGAAGGAGAAGTCGCCGAAGATCACGTCGTTGCGATGGCAATAGCGCTTGCCCAATCCCGTCCTGCAGAAGTTGCCCTTGCCGATACGATTGGCGTCGCCAACCCCGCCCATGTCGCACGACTGGTTGCGCGCGTCAAAAGCGCGATCGATCCAATCCCTGTCCGCGTGCATTTCCACAATACGCGCGGCACCGGTCTTGCAAATGTCTGGGCAGCAATCGGGGCCGGTGCAAATGTCGTCGATGCGAGCATTGGGGGCCTTGGTGGATGTCCCTTTGCGCCTGGAAGTGCTGGAAATGTCGCGAGCGAGGACGTGGTCTACATGCTCGAGCGCGCAGGCATCTCAACCGGCATGGATCTCGACAGCCTGGTCGCGGCAAGTCGCTGGCTTGCAGGCATCATGAACAAGAAGTTGCCCGCAATGGTGTCAAACGCGCCATTGTTTCCGGCAGCCGGATAGAGAGGACGTAAATGCATGGCGTATCGTTTGGGTGTCGATGTCGGGGGCACATTTACCGATCTTTTGCTGTTCCACGAGGAGAGCGGTGCGTTTTGGCGGCACAAGACCCCGTCGACGCCGGCTGATTCGTCTGTAGGTATCCTCACAGGCGTCGATGCAATTTGCAGCGAAGCCGATATCACGCCTGCTGATATCGAGCTCTTTCTCCACGGCACGACCGTTGCCACAAACGCGGTCCTTCAAGGTGCCGGTGCACGCGTTGGCCTCATCACCACCCATGGCTATCGCCACATAATGCAGATCGCGCGCAGCTTTGTCCCCGGGGGTCTCGCCGGCTGGATCATCTGGCCAAAGCCCCAACCTCTTGCAGCTCTTGAGGACACGGTGGAAATAGAGGGTCGCATGGACGCCGCCGGAAACGAGGTCCGGCCGCTCGATGAGGCACAAGCGCGGTCTGCACTCGAGCATCTGAAGGCCCAGGGGGTGGAAGCGATCACCGTTTCGTTCATAAATGCATATACCAATGGCGCACACGAGAAGCGCATTGGTGAGCTGGCACGTGAAATCCTACCCGGTGTGCCCGTGTCGCTCAGCCATGAAGTGCTGCCTGAAATGCAGGAGTATGAACGCACCCTCACGACCGTTGCCAACGCCGCGGTTCGTCCAGTGGTGAGTAATTATATCCGCAACTTGCGCGACAAGCTGCAGGCTTCGGGGATGAAGGGAAAGCTCTCGCTCCTGCGATCTGATGGCGGGTTGATGTCGGCCGAAAAGGCCGAGGAGCATCCCGTGAACATTCTGATGTCCGGGCCAGCAGGCGGGGTGACGGGCGCGCTGTGGGTAGGCAGGAATGCAGGGTTCAAAAATATCCTGACGCTCGATGTCGGCGGCACGTCGACAGATGTCGCACTAATCGAGAATCTCGAGCCGCGGCGCGTGCGGACCACCGAGGTCGGTCACCTCGCAGTGCGGGCATCCTCGCTTGACGTGAAGACTGTCGGCGCTGGCGGAGGTTCGATTGCCTATGTGCCTGAGCTGACCGGCGCACTGCGCGTCGGCCCACAATCGGCCGGTGCAGTCCCTGGGCCCGTTGCCTATGGCAAGGGCGGTGAAGAACCAACCGTGACCGATGCCAATGTCGTGCTCGGCTATCTGCCCGAAGCGCTACTCGGCGGAACCTTCAAGCTTGACCGGGAAGGTTCGAAACGCGCGGTTCAGAAAATTGCCGATGCGATGAAGATCGACCTCATGTCTGCTGCCCGCGGTATCATCGACATCGTCAACGAAAACATGTTCGGCGCGCTCAGGATGATCTCGGTGCAACAGGGATATGATCCCAGGGATTTCGCGCTGATGGGCTTTGGTGGGGCAGGACCGCTCCATGTCAACGCGGTTGCGCGCTTGATGGGTAGCTGGCCTGCTGTCTCGCCGGTGTCTCCCGGCGTTCTGTGCGCTCTTGGTGACGCTACGACCAGGATGCGTACAGAGACGGCACGCTCTTTCTCCCGGCTTGCCAATGTGACTGATGCGGCTGAGCTGTCCGCCATATTGAGCGAGATGGCGCAACAGACGCGCGAAGAGTTGCGTTCGGACGGCGTGGCCGATGCACAAATCGTGTCGGAATTCGAAATCGACGTGCGCTATGCAGGCCAGGCCTTCGAGGTTCCATTGACCATCACGCACGACGTGCTCAGCCGTGACGGAATTGCAGGTCTTATCGCGCGGTTCGATGCCGAGCATTTGCGGTTGTTCACTTTCAACATGGATACCCCCCACGAGATCGTCAACCTGCGTGCGGTTGCTCTTGGACAGGCGCCTAGCCTGCCGGCCGCAGAACTGCTCATCGGCAATGGGGATCCCATCGCTGCCAAGATGCGCGACCATAAGTTGTGGATGGATGGTCGCGAGCAGGAAGCAGTAATCTATGATCGTTCGCTCCTCCGACAAGGTGACATCATCCCCGGCCCAGCGATCGTCATCGAGATGGATTCCACCACGCTCATCGAGACCGGCTGCGTGGCGAGCGTTGACCGCGTCGGAAACATCCTGATCAATCTGGCCTGAGCGCCCTTGAATATTGGAGCACGAACATGCCTGCCCAAATCATCGAAACCAATCCTGTCCCCTTTGCCCGGATCGATATCGATCCCGTCACCCTCGACATCATCGAGAATGCCTTGCGCAATGCGCGCGTAGAAATGGACGCAACGCTGGTGCGCACTGCCATGTCGCCCGGAATTCGCGAGCAGGGCGACGCATTTCCGCTCATTGCCGATCACGAAGGCAGGATGATCGTCGGGCAATTTGGCAGTTTCATTGGCGGGTTCCTCGACCATTTTGATGGAACATTGGAAGATGGGGACATGATCTTCCTGTCCGACCCCTATAGTTGCGACGGCGCGGTCAGTCATTCGAATGACTGGCTTGTCCTGTTACCCGTGTTCAAGGACGGCAGGATACTTGCCTATACGGCGATGTTTGGGCACCAGTCCGACATCGGCGGCAAGGTTGTTGGCTCGATGCCGATCGACAGCAGGTCGATATTCGAAGAAGGGGTCCGCATTCCACCGGTCAAGATCTGGAAAAAGGGCGTCTACAACGAAGACCTCATCAAGCTCGTGATGCACCAGACACGCAAGCCCGACTGGTGCCAGGCCGACCTCAATGCGCTCGTGGCTTCATGCCGAGTGGCGGCACGCCGCGTGATCGAGATGGCGGATCGCTTCGGTGATGATGTCTATGTGTCTGCAACCCAGGAGCTGCTTGCGCGCAATCACCGTGCCATGAAGGCGCTGATCGCGATGGCGATTGGCGAGGAACGGGTCAGCTTCGAGGATTATATCTGCGATGACGGCTTGGGATATGGACCTTATAAGATCAAGTGCACTATGTGGCGCGACGGCGACAGGGTGGTGCTCGACTTTGCAGGGACCGATCCGCAAAGTGCGGCCTCGATCAATTTCTTCCTCAATGAGAACATGTTCAAGATGTTCTTTGGTATTTACATGATCATGGTCTTTGATCCGCAGATCTTGTTCAACGACGGCTTTTACGACCTCATCGATGTGCGCATCCCCGAGGGCTCACTGCTCAAGCCGAGATTTCCAGCAGCGCTTTCGGGTCGCACCCATGCGCTGGGCCGCATTTTCGACATTCTAGGCGGGCTTCTCGGCCAAAAAACGCCGGAATTCCTGAATGCGGCCGGTTTTTCCTCGAGCCCGCACCTTTTCTATTCGGGCAATGACAAAAATGGAGAATGGTTCCAGCTGTTCCAGATCGGCTTCGGAGGGATTCCCGGACGCCCGATGGGCGATGGTCCTGATGGCCACTCGCTCTGGCCAGGCTTTACCAATGTCCCCAACGAGTTTCTCGAACGGTATTTCCCACTCGAGATCGAACGCTATGAAGCGGTTGCTGACAGCGGCGGCGCTGGCCTGCACCGGGGTGGAAATGGTATCCACATGACATATCGCTTCCTTGAGCCGGGAACGATATCCATTCACGATGATCGCTGGTTCGTTCCCCCTTGGGGGGTCAACGGCGGAGAGCCCGGCAAGCGTGCACGCAAGATACTGGAAAAGGCGGACGGCAGCCGGAAAATCGTAGCGAACAAGATTGACAATATCCCCGTCGCACAGGGCGACAAGCTGCATTATATTACCTGGGGCGGCGGCGGCTGGGGAGATCCACTCGACCGGTCGGCCGCGCTTGTCGGCAAGGAAATTACCCAGGGACTTGTGAGCGTGGAAGGTGCGCTTTCTTATGGCGTGGTGGCAGCGGCCGACGGTTCGGTCGACGACGCAGCAACCGTTGCGCTTCGGGCCAAGATGCGTGCCGAACGTCGCCCGAGTGATAGTGTCTTCAACCATGGCCCTGACATCGAGACGCTCCGACAGAACTGCCTGGCAGAAACCGGGCTACCGGCCCCGATCCAGCCAGTCTGGGTCCATCACGAGGCGGCGGAGTAAACCTATGACAGGTGCACTAGAAGGCATTCGCGTGATCGAACTGGGTCAGCTCATTGCGGGCCCGTTTTGCGGGCAGTTACTGGGTGACATGGGAGCCGAAGTAATCAAGGTCGAGCCACCGGCGGTAGACGGCAAGGGCGGAGGCGATCCCATGCGGCACTGGGGCCGCGGCGAAGACAAGCTGTGGTGGGAAGTCGTATCGCGTAACAAGAAAGCGGTGTCAGCGAACCTTCGCATTCCCGAAGGCCAGGAACTGGTGCGCAAGCTTGTTGCCACGGCCGATATACTCATTGAGAATTTCAAGCCCGGCACGATCGAGAAATGGGGACTTGGTCCCGATGTGCTCAGTGCCATCAATCCACGCCTCATCATTGTGCGCGTTTCCGGGTACGGGCAAAGCGGTCCATATAGCTCGCGGGCGGGCTTTGGAGGCATTGGTGAGGCAATGGGGGGGTGGCGCTATATTGTTGGTGACCCCGACCGTGCACCAAGCCGCATGGGTATCTCGATTGGTGATACGTTGGCGGCCACTTATGGATGCATGGGTGCGCTTGCCGCGCTCAATGCAAGGCAAAGCACAGGCAAGGGCCAGATCGTCGATTCAGCTCTCTATGAGGCCGTGCTCCAGGTGATGGAAAGCGTCGTTCCGGAATATGATTATTCGAGTTATATCCGCGAACGATCAGGATCGTTTCTGCCCGGTATTGCGCCTTCCAACGTATACAAGTGCAGTGACGGCGAATATTTGATCGGGGCCAATCAGGATGCAGTTTGGGCGCGCCTTTCAGAGGCGATGGGGCAACCCGAACTTGCAATCGACCCACGCTATGTTGACCATGTCGCGCGCGGCCATAACCAGGTCGAACTTGACGCCAGGATCGAGGCGTGGACGAGCAAACATACAGTCGCTGAAGTCGAAGCGTTGATGATCAGCCATTCGATCCCGGCTGGAAAGATCTACCGTGCACCGGAAATGTTGGACGATCCGCATTTCAAGGCACGCGAAGCCATAATCGAAGTCGAGACCGAGCGTTGGGGCCCGCTCAAGATGCAGAATGTATTTCCCAAGCTTTCCGATACCCCGGGCAGCGTTCGCTCTCCGGCACCGTCGCAGATCGGCCAGCACAACGCAGAGATATACGGTGGTCTTCTCGGGTTGGACCCAACCGAGCTCAGCGCGCTTGAAGCGATTGGCGCCATATAGTGGCCGGGTCTGGTCCGATTGCAGACAATTATGCACGGGCTTTTAACGGTCGCCTGGCCTTTGGTCGCAACCCCGCATTGTTGATCGTCGATGTCGTGATGGCGTATCTCGACAAGCATTCGCCGCTATATGCCGGCGTCGAGGGAGCACTTGAAAGTACCGAGCACCTGCTGGCCGCCGCACGCAAGGCGGCGATACCTGTGATATTCACAAATGTCGTTTACGAGCCGGGTGGCACCAATGGCGGTCTGTTCTATCAAAAAATGCCGGTGCTCAAGGCGTTCGACCGAGGATCCCCACTTGGCGCCTTTCCACCAACGCTCCAGCCACGCGAAGATGAAGTGGTCATTTCCAAGCAGTTCGCATCGGCTTTTTTCGAAACAGATCTCGCGACCAGGCTGAAGCAGATGGGGGTAGACACGCTCCTGATCGCCGGTTTTTCAACATCCGGTTGCGTTCGCGCCAGTGCGCTTGATGCGCTGCAACACGGATTTGCCCCTTTTGTGGTGAGCGATGCGTGCGGTGACCGTCACCCGGATCCGCACGCGGCCAACCTGTTTGACCTCCAGGCAAAATATGCAGAGGTCATCAGCGAGGCCGATGCCATCTCGCTGATCGCGGCCCTGTAAACGCTCCAGCTGGAGTCCGGATTTTCTAGAGAACGGCCTTCTGGACCAAGGCGTCAAGCCAGTCCATGACTGCCCGGATACGCGCTACTTTTGCAAAGTCGCGGTGGACCACGATCCAGAATGCCCGTTCGATCTCGATTTCGGGTAGTATTCTTCCCAATGTGGGGTGGTGCGTTGCAACGAAATTGGGAAGCACGCACAGGCCCATTCCTTGAAGCGTCAATCCCAGCTGAATATTGATGCTTGAACTCGACAGGCCGGGAGACAACTTGTCGTCAATTTCCTGGAGATAGCGCAGTTCGTCTGCATAAATGAAATCCGGAATATATCCGATCATGGCATGTGAGCGCAGGTCCAAGGTGGTTCGCGGCACGCCGTTCTGTTCGACATAGCTGGCAGCAGCATATAGCCCCAAGCCGTAATTGGATAATTTGCGTGCAACCAGCGGCCCCTTGATCGGCCGGGCAAGCATGACTGCCAGGTCGGCCTCTCGCTTGGATGGATTGAGGAAGCCGTTCGTCGTAACGATTTCCAGCTTGATGTCAGGATGAA
>JBATDO010000080.1:0-8617 GCA_049663505.1 Sphingorhabdus sp. | reverse complement strand
CATATTATAATGTCAGCCAGAAACGCGATCGTCTTCTTGATCCGCCGGTCGAGACTAGCCACCCAGCTGAGTACCGACAAGGTAATATTGGTGACGGCAGGGGTGATGGAGCTCATGCGTACCGGGTTCTTCTCATTGTGATTTAGCAAAATGCTTCGAATGGAAACGGTCGTTTCTTTATGCCATCACAAGACCATACTCAAGGCCGTAGCTGCAGATCGACTCTGCCGGGTGTAGCTGACTGCAAATATTTGTTCAAAGGATCCGGTACTCGTGATGGAACCAGGCAGTCGTCCTGCAATGATCAGGAGCGCACAAGTTCGCTGTCAACGAAACGGTAAATCAGGCAGCAACAGAAGCCGCAAGGGGCTCGGTTGCATGCTCGTCAGAGCATGCGTAGCCAGCGCGCCTGGCCTTGATGTGCGCGAGCTCAGCCTCTCCCCTGGCGAGCAGCAAGCGGTCGTCCTTGTCCCAGGGGTGAAAGCCGGGACGAAAGAAGTCGGCCCAGGGGTGCAGGACGTTTCGACCTATTCCGCCCTTGCCAAAGCCGGTTCGCATCACGCGTGCGAGCGACGGCCAGAATGCAAATCCATCCTGGCGAAGCAGTTCCACCTGCCCCAATGTGCGGTTGATGAAAAAGCTGGTGGTAACCGCGACCATGAACAGGCTGCGCCACATATAGCGCTTCACCGGGTTCCAGTCTCTCGACGCAAATTTCCAGACATCATAAGCGACGCCCTTGTGTTCGACCTCCTCGATTGCATGCCAGAGCCACAATTCGCGCAAATCGTCTTCGGTCCCCTCGAGATGGCCTTTGTTCTTCAGGAGCTCTGCTGCAATGATCGCGGTAAAATGTTCAATGCACATGGTCGCTGTGAGCTTGACCATGTCACTAGCATCTTCGAAAAACTTCACGAACCCGCGAATCTTCCTGTCGAGCGGCTCAATGTCGTAACCTGCATCGACCAGACCCCTGTTCATTGCCACATGTTCGCGACTGTGCCCGGCTTCCTGCTCGATAAACGCGTTGACCTCTTGGCCCAGCGAGGGTGGAACGCGCTCGACCCAGGGGACAAGGCTGCGGATCATGAACGTCTCGCCGTGCGGGAAAACCGCCGACAAGGCGTTGAAAAACGCCGTGGCATAGGGATCCTTGCGCACCCAGTGACGTTCGCTCAAAGTGTTCCGGACAGCCCGGAACCCGCGCGGCACGATTTTCGGCCGCGCATCGGCGGGCACGGTGCCAAGGCCTTGGGTCTGTGTCGCTTCCATGTCGTAGAAATACGACAACGCTTGTGAAAATGGCGTGAAGAGATCAGGTTAACAGACCGTAAGTTCTCAGAAATTTCGGCGTTTTTCCGTTGTTTGCAGTGTTAATGTTGCAAGCGTTCAAATCGTTCGAGCAAGTGTCGTTCGTCGCTGTTCCACGGGTGGAAGCCAGGCAGGAAATATGCAACCCACGCTCCTGTGATCTTGCGAAACATCCCGGGATTGCCAAATAGTTTCCATAACAGCCGAAATTGTGCGCGCTTGCCAGTGATGCCGTCCTGGCGCAGCAACTCAAGCATACCCGATATCCGGTGCGGGATAAAGTTGCGGGTCACCAGCACCATCATCAGCGATTTCACCCACCACCGTCTGAACCGGGTCCAGTCGCGCGTCGCATAAAGCCAGGTGTCATAGGCAACGGCCTTGTGTTCGATTTCCTCGAGTGCATGCCAGCGCCACAGGTCTGCAGCCTCTGTTTCAGCCCCAGCCATGTGCTTGGGATTTTCCAGGAGTTCGCGCGCGAGTATCGCGGTGAAATGCTCAAGGGCCATTGTTGCTGCCAGGTTGACGATAACAGGGCGCCCCTTGGTAAGCGCGAGTGCTTCATCGACACGGGCGTCCAGCTTCGACACGTCATATCCGCTGTCAACGACACGCCGGTTAAAGGCCAGGTGCTCACGACTGTGCATCACCTCCTGCATGGTAAAGGCACGGATTTCATCGGCGAGCTTGGCCGGTACGCCGTCGCGGTGCGCCTTCACGCTCTCGATGAAATAGGCCTCGCCCTTGGGAAAGGTCACCGATAGCGCATTGTAGATCGCTGTCGCAAAGGGATCCCCGTTCAGCCACCAACGTGCCTGGACCTGACCTGGCTCGCGTCCGAACCGGCGATCACGCGGCGTGATCTGGAGCGTGTCGGGCGTGGGAACCTTGATGGCTCGTGCTTCAACGGCATTGTCAAATTGAAATGGTGCGTTCATGCTCTTGATCCTGAAGGCGTGATTGGGCCAGATAGCTCCAGTGGATTGAAAATAAGGTAACTGACATCAATGTCAATAGATAGTAATATGAATGTCGTGAGCATCAAGAATGCTCCCATGCCACGCCGCCTGACCCCAGAGGCCAGTCGGCTCGCGGCTCTTGAAGCAGCCCGCGAATTGCTGATCGAAACGGGACCACAAGCGGTCACGTTGAAGGCCGTTGCCGGGCGGATTGGCCGGACGCATGCCAACCTCCTTCATCATTTCGGTTCTGCGTCGGGACTCCAAAGGGACCTCGCTGAATATTTGACCACTGGCGTGTGCGTGACGATCGGCAAGGCCGTCAACCAGATGCGCGATGGCAACATGTCGCCGCGACAATTGGCCGATCTCATATTCGATTCGTTCGACCGAGAAGGTGCCGGGGCACTTGCATCATGGATGCTGTTGTCGGGTAACGAGGATGCGCTCAACCCGGTGGTCGAGGCGATACACCGGCTTGTCGACGAAATAGCCGAGGAAGGCGCCGATGACAGCCTGCACGAGCTGACACTGGAAATGGTGCTCATGGCGCTGGGTGACGCACTGATGGGCGGACCATTGTCCGCCTCGCTTGGCCTGCCTCGCGAAACCGGCCGCGAAATTGCGGGCCGCAAGCTCGCGGTATCCTTTGCCGAATGGCAGGCGCGTATCCAGGCGACGCCTTAACGCGCCTGCACGCGCTGCTAAAAATAGTCAGGCGGCGCGGCGATCTGTTGCCTGCAACCAGGCCCGGGCCTGACGCTGGGCTTCGGCGATTTCGCGCGCCGTCATCTCGTCCGATATGTCTGCCCGGCACATCATGGCTTCTTCGCTGCCATTGAGTGCTGCAAGGTTAAACCATTTATGTGCCTCGATGAGATCGACATCGACCCCGCCTGCACCTGTCGAATAGGCCATGCCCAGATCGTAAAGTGCGTCAGCATTGCCACGTGCTGCATCGGCCAGGCGGCTTTCCATCAAGAATGTCGCGCTTTTAATACTGTTTGCCATGTTGTTCATACCCCCACATTCGCTGTGTGGGATCAACTTCGGCCAAATATGGTCAACAAATGGTTAACGCGAATCGAAAAACTCGGAGCGCTTCGCTTTCTGTCCCCAGATTTTAGCCCTTTTTACACAGCCAGATTGTCAATCAAACGGGTCTTTCCGATCTTGGCTGCAGCAAGCAACCGCGCAGCGCGACCATCATGATGATCAAGCGGCAGGAGAGTATCGGCGTCGGCGAGCGCGACATAGTCCACACGCTCAAAGCCGGCCGCACCAATCGCTCCCTTGGCCTCTTCAAGCACCATTTGCACGTCATCCCCGGCACGGATCCGATCAGCGGCATGTGAAAGCGCCCTGGGGAGCGCGAGCGCCAATTCCCTTTCACCCTTTCCAAGATAGGCGTTGCGCGAAGACAATGCGAGACCATCTGCGTCCCGGACAATCGGCACCCCGATGATCTCGATTCCGAAATCAAGGTCGCGCGCCATGCGCCTGATGACGGCCAGTTGCTGGAAGTCCTTCTCGCCAAAAAAGGCAAAATCAGGTTGAGCCTGGTTGAAGAGCTTTGCGACCACGAGCGCTACCCCGTCGAAATGACCTGGGCGTGCACCGCCACAATAGCCCGCACTCGGGCCTTCCACATGGATCTTCGTTGCAAATCCGGACGGATAGACGGTCGCAGCCGTCGGTGCCCACAACAGATCGACGCCTGCTTCCTCAAGCATCTGCGAATCGCGCTCCAAGGTCCGCGGATATGCATCGAGATCTTCACCCGGCCCGAACTGGGTTGGATTGACGAAAATCGATACAACGACTGCATCAGCCTTCTGCCTGGCTGCAGCCACGAGCGCCATGTGCCCTGCATGGAGCGCGCCCATTGTCGGAACAAGCGCGACGCGCCTGCCAGCTTTTCGCAGCCTGAAAATATTGTCCCGTAATGTGTCAAGATGATTGATGGTTTGCACGTGCCCGTCGCCTTGGTTATTGGCCTTATCAGAAGCCCGCCTATGCGGGACGGGGCCTTGGCTTTTCAAGGCAAATATCGAACAGGGGCAATATCGGGCACATGGCCGGGGCACATCACATCGTTTTCGCCAACGAAAAGGGCGGCACTGGAAAATCGACCACGGCCGTGCATGTCGCAATCGCGCTGGCTTCGCGCGGCAGTAGGGTCGCGTGCATCGATCTCGATTCGCGACAACGCACGCTTTACCGCTATCTCGAGAACCGCAGGGACACGATAAAGCGCCGGGGCATATCCTTGCCGATGCCGCATTTCGAAGTATTCGAACATGACTCCCAGGCAACGCTCGAACGCCAGGTCGACAACCTGCAAAACGATTATGACTTCCTGATCTTCGATACGCCAGGTCGCGATGACAAATATGCCCGCTTTGTCGCGACCCGCGCGAACACGCTGGTCACGCCCATCAATGACAGCTTCGTTGATTTTGACCTCATCGGCCAGGTTGATCCCGAGAATTTCAAGGTGAAGCGCCTGAGCTTTTATGCCGAGCTCATCTGGGAAGCGCGCAAGGCCCGCGCAAAGTCCGACGGTGTGACGATCGACTGGGTGGTGGTGCGAAATCGCCTCCACAACATGGAAGCGCGCAACCAGCAACGCATGACTGACGCAATCGCTGAATTATCCAAGCGCGTTGGCTTTCGCTCGGTCCCCGGCCTCAACGAGCGCGTGATTTACCGCGAGCTATTTCCCTCCGGGCTCACGCTCATCGACAAGGGACATCTGGGCCAGCTGGCAACCGCCCACATCGTTGCACGCCAGGAGTTGCGCGAACTGGTAACAGGCCTGGCGCTCCCTGCCCATGCTGGCACGACGCTCGTATGACGCCCGTCCTTCTCGTCCTGGTCGCAGCCGTCCTGGGCTGGGCGCTATGGACGAAAAAGATCAGTACAGAGCAGCTCCTCCCCCTGGTCATGGGCATTGCCGGCGCAATTATTGCGCTTCGCGGAAATTTTTTCTTGGGGCTGGTTGCCGTGGCCGTGGCGACAGCCTGGTATCGCGGTCGTACCAAGCGCCTGCTTTCGACGCCGGAACAGAGCGACCAATATGCAATCGACAAGGCTCGGTTTTTGCTTGGCGTGTCTCGTTTTGACGATGCCGAACGCATCCGTGCACGGCATCGCATACTCATCGCAAAGGACCATCCCGATACCGGGGGCAATCCGGAGCGTGCGACCGAATTGAACAAAGCGCGTGATCTTTTGTTAGATGAACTGGACAAGAAAAAGCGCTAAACTCAAGATCATCTCCCAGAACTTCCAGCAGGAACAACGCATGGCCCACGATTTTCACCCAACTTCTTTGCGCGAATATGACATTCGCGGCATCATCGGCGAAACATTGAGGGCCGAAGATGCTTACGCTATCGGCCGGGGCTTTGGCACCTGCCTGCTGCGTGCCGGTGGCAAAAAGGCCGCTGTTGGCTATGACGGGCGCGTCAGTTCGCCCATGCTCGAAGAAGCACTGGTGCGCGGACTCAATGAAAGCGGCGTCGACGTCGTGCGCATCGGCATGGGGCCGACCCCGATGCTATATTATGCCGAGGCCGTGCTCGACGATGTCGACGGCGGCATCGAGATCACCGGCAGCCACAACCCGGCCCATTACAATGGCTTCAAGATGGTGTTGCAGGGACGTCCATTCTTTGGAGCTGACATCCAGAAACTTGGGACCATGGCGACAGCGGGAGACTGGGCACAAGGATCCGGCAGTTCTGTACAGGTCGAGATCCTTGACCAATATGTTGCGCGTGTGGCGCAAGCGGCACCAGCAAAAGCATTTCGCATTGGCTGGGACGCAGGAAACGGTGCGGCTGGTCCTGCAATCGAGAAGCTCGTCAAGATGTTGCCGGGCGAACATCACCTGCTGTTTACCGACGTGGACGGTGATTTTCCCAATCACCATCCTGATCCCACCGACCCTGCCAATCTGGTTGACCTGCAAAGACTCGTTGCCGAGAAAAATCTCGATTTCGGAGTCGCCTTTGACGGCGATGGTGACCGGATCGGTGCAATTGACGGCGAAGGCCGTGTGATTTGGGGCGACCAACTCCTCCAGATTTATGCCGAGGACGTACTGGGAGACGTGCCGGGTGCCACGATCATTGCCGATGTAAAGGCATCGCAGGCCCTGTTCGACCGCGTGGAGGCCCTGGGCGGCAAACCATTGATGTGGAAGACCGGGCACAGCCTGATCAAGTCGAAGATGAAGGAAACGGGTTCGCCGCTCGCAGGCGAGATGAGCGGCCACATCTTTTTCAAGCACCAATATTACGGCTTTGACGATGCCATTTATGCAGCCATCCGGCTGATGTCGGCATCGGCGAAGCTCGGCAAGAGCGTCACCGAGTTGCGCGGCCAGATGCCGGAGATGATCAATACCCCGGAAATGCGCTTCCAGGTCGACGAAAGCCGAAAGTTTGCCGTGATCGACGAAGTGCTGGCACGGCTCGAAGCAGATGGTGCCAATGTCGACAATACCGACGGCGCACGCGTCAACACCGCTGACGGCTGGTGGTTGCTGCGGGCGTCAAACACGCAGGACGTTCTCGTGGCACGTGCCGAGGCATCAACGACCGAAGGACTTGACCGGCTGATGGGTCAAATCGATGCGCAATTGGAAGCATCGGGACTGGAACGCGGAGAGACAGTCGGGCATTAGGAAGGTGTGACTGCACTTTCGCCCATCATCGACAATTGGTTCAATTCGCGCGGATGGCGGCCAAGACGGCACCAGCTGGAAATGCTCCAGGCAGCACAAGATGGTTTGCACGCCTTGCTCGTGGCATCAACGGGCTCTGGCAAGACACTTGCGGGCTTCCTGCCCACATTATGTGACCTGGTAGCAAGTCCTGCGCAAGGCCTTCATACGCTTTACATCTCGCCGCTGAAGGCGCTCGCGGTTGACGTTCAGCGAAACCTCCTGACGCCTATCGCAGAGATGGCGCTTCCGATCAGCGTCGAGACGCGCACCGGCGACACGTCGTCAGACCGCAAGACCAGGCAGCGCGTCAAGCCGCCGCATATCTTGCTCACCACGCCTGAATCGTTGTCGCTGCTGCTCAGCCACGAGGACAGCGCCATGATGTTCTCGGGGCTCAGGCGCGTTATCATCGACGAGGTTCACGCCTTTGCCAACAGCAAGCGCGGCGACTTGCTGAGCCTGTCGCTTGCACGCCTTCAAGCGCTCAGCCCGACGGTACAACGCGTTGCCTTGTCGGCGACGGTGAGCGACCCCGATGACTACCGCGCCTGGCTGGCACCAGACGGCGACATCAATCTCGTCCGCCTGGTCGAGGGCGAACCAGCCGCAGAACCCCATCTCACGATCCTGTTGCCGCAAGGTCGGGTGCCGTGGGCCGGGCACAGTGGCCAGCATGCCATCCCGCAACTGATTGAAGAGATCGGGCGCAACAAGATAACGCTCATATTTTGCAATACCCGCTTTCTCGCCGAATTCATCTTCCAGAAATTGTGGGATGCAAATGAACCCAAATACGCAATCGGCATTCATCACGGATCGCTCTCTGTCGAGGCCCGGCGCAAGGTCGAAGGCGCAATGGCCCAAGGCAAGCTCCGCGCACTGGTGTGCACCGCTTCGCTCGATCTCGGGGTTGACTGGGGCGATGTCGACTGTGTTATCCAGATGGGGGCGCCCAAAGGATCGTCCCGGCTGCTCCAGCGGATTGGCCGATCGAACCACCGAATGGACGAGCCATCGAAAGCGATCCTCGTACCTGGCAACCGCTTTGAGTATCTCGAGACCCAGGCCGCCTATGACGCAGTCAGCGAAGGCGTGCGCGATGGCGAGGCCTTTCGGGCCGGCGGCTATGACGTGCTTGCCCAGCATGTCATGGGGCGCGCCTGCGCTGGCCCGTTTGACGAGACTGAATTGCTGGCCGAAGTCCGCTCCGCACTGCCTTATTCGGCCATCGACGCCAGTGCCTTTGGTCGCGTGATCGAGTTTGTCGCAACCGGTGGCTACGCGCTTCGCGCTTATGACAAGTACCGCAAGCTGGCAAGGCAACCCGATGGCAAGTGGCGGCTCTCCCATCCCAAATTTGCAGCCCAGCACCGGTTCAATGCAGGAATTATCGTCGATGCACCGATGCTCGACGTGCGGTTCAGAAATGGCCGCAAACTTGGCAAGGTCGAAGAGGGCTTTGCTGCAACCCTCTCGCCCGGCGATCATTTCACCTTCGCAGGCATGGCACTGGAAGTCGAGACGATCAAGGATCTCGACCTGCTCGTGCGCGCGGCAAAAAAGCAGGCACCCAATATCCCGAGCTACATGGGCGCGCGCCTGCCGCTGACCA
>JBATDO010000079.1:0-12234 GCA_049663505.1 Sphingorhabdus sp. | reverse complement strand
ATGCAGCCCCCTGCCCACTCACAAGCATGCACTCCCGACATTGTGCTCGTTCCGCTGGTTGCATTTGACAGTCGGCTTGTGCGCCTTGGACAAGGCGCAGGGCATTATGACCGCGCGTTGAGCCTTTTAGACACTGCCTTTTCCATTGGAATTGCCTGGTCTGTCCAGCATGCGCCCTCCCTGATTGCTGATCCCTG
Organism: Sphingorhabdus sp.; assembly: GCA_049663505.1. Classification (GTDB taxonomy): domain Bacteria; phylum Pseudomonadota; class Alphaproteobacteria; order Sphingomonadales; family Sphingomonadaceae; genus Sphingorhabdus_B. The sequence continues at coordinate 12,037 of JBATDO010000079.1, read as the reverse complement.
GGATATCCCGATGGATGCGATATTAACCGAAAGATCCTGGATTTCATTATGACCCAACAACGAGGCACACCGACATGGCGTAAACCAGCTGGTATGGTCATTATTCTGATTATCATCTCGGTATGGGCATTTGGCATAGCCAGCCTATCCATCCAGATTGGCCGACTGCACATCCTAGCGCAGGCAGTCATCTACCTGGTCGCCGGGGTCATCTGGATAGCCCCGCTAAGGCCATTGCTGATCTGGATGGAAACGGGATCGTTTAAGGCACCACCAAAGATCACATGACCTTAAAAGAGTGGCGCGAGTGACGGGGCTCGAACCCGCGACCTCCGGCGTGACAGGCCGGCGCTCTAACCAACTGAGCTACACCCGCTTGAAGCGGTGGAGGCGCACTAGAAGCGGGGGCGGATTCTGTCAACGCACTTTGTCGCATAATTATGCTTTGGTGGTATGAAGCTTGCTGGCATCGGAGTTATAAACAAGCTTAACCAGTTTTCAGAATTGTTGCCATTTTACATATTGTTACCGATTGCAAAAACAAATTAGCTATATTTTTCATATGATTAAGGTGGTTAACGTGCGTTTGCGCAATTAACCGTTTCTTGACGTTGTGCGGGCATAAGGCTCGACATGATAGCTAAAGTTGCACCCAATCGAACTGCACTAGGTTGCAGGATATTTTCTTGGTACTCGCTATGCGCGCTGGTTGCCGCGGCGCCGTTTTTGACCTTTGAGGCGGCGCATGCTGCGGGGACATTAGCTGGCACGGATATCCAGAATATCGCGTCAGCGACCTATGAGACCCCTTCAGGTCCGGTCACAATCGATTCAAATACGGTTGTGATCAAGGTAGACGAGCTGCTTGACGTCACTACAATATCGTCGGATCCCGGCGACGTTTTGACCTCACCTGGCACCAGCGGCAACATTTTAACATACCGGGTATCAAATACAGGGAACGGGAGCGAAGCCTTTGCACTTACCGCCAATGTTTCCAATGGTGGTGATGACTTTGATCCTACCTTTCAACAAATCGCGATCGATACAAATAGCAACGGAGTATATGACGCCGGGATCGATGACATTTACGTTGCCGGGACCAACGACCCCGTTTTGAACCCTGATCAAAGTGTAAATGTCTTTGTCATAACCTCGACCCCAGCAGGCCCCGCCAATGGAGACCGCGCCAATGTGAGCCTCTTGGCGGTGGCGGTTACGGGAAGCGGAGCACCTGGCACGAGCTTTGCCGGTGCTGGACAGGGTGGCGGCGATGCCGTGGTTGGGACGACGGGTGCAGATTCAACTGCCAGCGGATTCCTCGCTGTGCAGGCAACGACTCTTACTCTTGTTAAATCAGCAACTATTCTGGATCCATTCGGCGGCAACCGTCCGGTGCCCGGTTCAGTTGTCACATATAGCCTGGTCGCGACAGTGTCTGGGTCAGGTTTACTCAACAACCTGGTAATTACAGACCCCATACCATCAGGTTCGCAGTATCAAGCTGCGTCCATCACACTTGAAGCTGCATCTTTAACCGACGCGGTCGATGCTGATGCAGGAAACTACAACGGCACTCGGATCAGCGTAGCCGCCGGAAATGTCCCCGCCGGTCAAACTCGAACCGTCACTTTCAAGGTGACCATCCCATGAACAACCTTCTTTTAAAAACCCTGTTGGGTTTAGCGGCAGTGTTTTCAACAGTCGCCGCATTTGCAGCCACGCCGCTCCAGCTTTCGAGCGACGTGTTTGTCGAAAAAACAGTTGTTCGCGCTGACGGAAGAAAGTCCGTAGTCCTCGAGAAGCCCAATATCGTGACACCAGGCGATAACCTCGTTTTTGTAGTCAGCTACAAAAATGTTGGCAACACCACAGCAAGTGACTTTGTGGTTACCAACCCTTTGCCATCCGCGGTTCTGTTCAATGGAACATCAGACAGGCTCGAAGTCGTTTCGATCGATGGCGGAAAAAGCTGGGGAATATTGGGAAATTTGCGCGTTGTAAAAGGCGATGGCACCGTGCGGCCGGCCCTCCACAGCGACGTCACTCACCTTAAATGGAACTTGAATCAACCGCTTACCGCTGGTGCGGGAGGCAAAATTATCTTTCGTGGAATCGTCAAATGAAATCGCGAGACCGTCTTGATTGCAGCGGAGTGGGTGCAATCATTAATCTAGCAGCAGGAGTAAAAGCATGACCAGTAAGCTTAAACTACTCGTTGCCTCATCTGCAGTACCGTTCTTGATGCTAGGCGTAACGCCCGCATTCGCAGCGGGTACTGCACAAGGTACGAGTATCGTTAATACCGTCAACGTCAACTACCAGGTGGGAGGCGTAGCACAAACCCAACAGACCGCAGGTGATACATTTGTTGTCGATCGCAAGGTGATATTCACGTTGAGTGAAAAGGCTCCTGTCGGGACAACACCAGTTAGCCCTGGGCTGACCGCCCAGCGGACCACGTTCATTTTATCAAACGTTTCGAATGACACGCTTGACTTCACGATCACTCCTTCGCAGCTCGTTGGTGGAACAGCTGCCCATGGCGGCACGGATAACATCAACGTCACCAATCTGCTGGTGTGTCTTGATGCTAACGCAGACAATAACTGTGATTCCGCTGCGACTGCGACGTTGAATGTCGACAATTTAGCAGCAGATGCCAACATGACCATCTTGGTGCTCGGTGACGTACCACTTGCCGCGACAAATGGGCAGATTGCCGGTGTGTCGCTAAGCGCCGCTGCACTCAATTCCAATGGTACTGCAATTACTGCTGCAACAGACGCTACAGTAAACGCGGCAGCAACGGTTGAAACGATTTTTGCAGATGCGGCGAAATCTGGCAACGGCGGCACGTCTGCTGCGCGCGACGGCATTGATGTTGCGACAGATGACTACACCGTATCAGCTGCTGTACTGAGCGTCTTCAAAACCAGCCGGGTCATCAGCGATGGGGTGAGCGCCGCAAACTTCAAGTCGATCCCTGGGGCCGTTGTTGAATATTGCATCTCGGTCGCCAATGCCGCAGGTGGCGCAACTGCGACAAACATCAACATTTCCGACCTTGTGCCGACGAACACGACCTATGTTGCAGGTACAATCAGGGTCAACGCAACTGTAACATCGCCAGGTGCGAGCCAAACCTGTTCTGCAGGGACCGTCGTAACTGATGCCTCGGACGCTGATGGAGGAAGCTTTGGTACACCCGCAAACACGGTTGCTGGTGCACTGTCGAACATTGCAGCGAGTGGCTCTAGCGCGCTGATTTTCCGCGTTACGCTGAACTGAGAATGAGAAGGGCGGCGGGCTAGCAATGCGCCGCCGCTCTTTTTTGCTATGAAAATATTTACCACGTCTATTATGAAATGCGTAGGTGCACTGGCGGCAGGGATATTTTTTCCTGCTGCCAGTATACCTGCGCTCGCGCAATCGCAGCCGCAAATCATCAGCAATATTGCGACCGCAGAGTGGGATGTCGGCGACCTTACCGTATCGCGCACATCTAACACGATCCAGTTTGCCGTCGAAAACGTGCAGCCTCCAGCCCCGCTCTTATCGCTGTTCCACTTTTCGAATGGTGCCGGCGCTTCGATTGCAGAATTACCACCGACGATTTGCGCAGGGCGCAACGGCTCAACCCCAATCCAGTTTGATGGAGTTTATGCTGGTTTGAGCACGTCCCCTGCCCGGCTGTTGCCTGCAACAGCCATTCGTGCTGGTGAACCCCTTGTTATCCAGGTCGATGCCACAGCAAAAAACCTTGATCCTAGCGCAATTGACCAATTTGAAGTGGTCATCAGCACGCCCGATGGCGACACCGAGCGCGTTACGCTCACCGAGTCAACGAACAACAGCGGTCGATTTCTTGGTTATATCAACACCAGCGCCATTCCGCCTGCCCCGGTCCTGAATGATTGTGTGCTTTCTGTAAACCCGGGGGATACTCTCAACGTTGAACTGGATGACACCAGCACCGGCAGTAGCTTTGGTAACGCAGAGGTCCAGATATTGGTCGATCCCTTTGGCTTGACCTTCGACAGCGGCGATGGATTGCCCGTCGATGGCACGACCATAACAATCGTGGATGCTGCAACTGGTGCACCTGCAACTGTTTTTGGTGACGACGGAGTTTCCACATTCCCCAGTACTATCGTGTCAGGGACCACTGTAACCGACGGAAATGGAAGAATATATTCCTTTACATCAGGATTTTACCGGTTTCCGTTTCTCCGCCAAGGAACCTATCGCCTGATAGTCACACCGCCTGCCCCTTATACATATCCGTCGGCCTCGTCTCCGACGGAAATCGCCATGCTGACGCGCCCTGACGGGGGACAGTTCATCATAGCACCAGGCTCTTATGGAGGATCAATCACACTTTCAGATCCGGCACCAGTGCGCATCGACATTCCCCTTGACCGACCAGGAGGTGCGTTGACTCTCTCGAAGATCACCTCGTCTACGACAGCGAGGCCTGGTGATGTCGTCCAGTATCGCATAACTGTTCGAAACCCCGATCGAACCCGGATTTCGGGTGCAATTACAGTCACCGACAATCTGCCGAGCGCGATGCGGTTGCGTTCAAATAGTGTTCGTTATCAGGGCGTTTCGGTTACACCGACAGTATCTTCGGACGGGAGTGTTTTCACTGTTTCTGTGCCACCCCTTGCAGGTGGCGCTTCCGGCCTTCTCACCTATTTGGCAGAGGTCCGGCAGGATGCAAGGCTTGGGGATGCATTGAACCTGGCTTCGGCAGCAGATAATCGGGGAGCATCAAGCGCAACCGCTGATGCGACCATACGGATCATCCGGGACGGGATCAGCGAACGCTTCACGCTCATAGGCCGGGTCACCGAAGATGGCTGCAACGTCGATCCAAGGAATGCCAAGGGCATTTCTGGCATTCGTGTGATGTTGCAGGACGGAACATATACTGTCACCGACGAAGATGGGCGTTATCATTTCGAGGGATTGGTGCCTGGCCTTCATATTGTTCAAGTCGACCCCACGAGTTTTCCGCTCGATCAAGTAGCTGTTGATTGCGCACGCAACACGCGGAGCGCCGGAAGCGCAATTTCGCGTTTTGTCGAAGGCCGGGGCGGCAGCCTGAAACGCGCAGATTTCCATGCCATGCAGACGATTGCACGCAAAGATGCACGAAAATCGATAGCACCAATGCCAACTGTTTTATCTGATCCGCAAGCGGCAGGCGCCGACCGTGACTGGATGGCAGCGCAGGAACCAGGAACCGGCTTTCTCTTTCCTGCAACGGATCATAATCCCCGTGTCAAATCGATCCGAGTAGTTGTCAAACATCGCGCAGGGCAACTGGTCGAACTGTTTTCCAATGGCAAGCCCGTTGACCCTCTGAATTTCGACGGGTTGAAAAAGAACGCGGACGATAGCATCCGGGTTTCTATCTGGCGCGGGGTAAGCATAAACGATGGCGACAACCTGCTCATTGCAAACATCAAGGATGCGAGCGGTGCCGTCGTCGAAACATTGGAACGCCACGTCTATTTTGCACACGCGCCGATGAAGGCCCAACTTATCAAGGATCAATCGACACTGGTAGCAGATGGGGTCACACGCCCAAAGATTGCTCTGAGGTTGACAGACCGTGCAGGCAAACCAATTCAGCACGGTTCAGTGGGCGACTTCAGTGTCAATTCCCCCTATCGCCCAGCAATCGAGGTTGATGCACAACAAGCAAACCAGCTCTCAGGCCTTGAGCGTGCTGCGCCTGTATGGCGCGTTCATGGTGACGACGGTATTGCCTTTATCGAACTGGAGCCAACGACAGCATCCGGGACGGTTGCTGTAAGCTTCAAATTCCAGGATGGAGAAGTTCAAAGGGAGCAACGGGTTGAAACTTGGCTCGACCCAGGTGATCGTCCATGGACCATTGTTGGGTTTGCCGCAGGAACTATTGGCTTTAACAAGCTTGAAGAAGGCCTGGAAGAGGTCGTCAATGACGATGATCAGCTCGACTTGGATGGTCGGATTGCTCTCTACGCCAAGGGGCGGGTCACTGGTAAATGGCTGATGACGATGGCCTATGATACGGACAAAAAGGAAGATGAAACCAGGTTCGCCGGTACCATCGATCCCCGTCGCTATTATACAATATATGCCGACCGAACAGATCAACGATATGACGCAGCATCGGTTCGTAGACTTTACCTCAAGCTTGAACGTCCACAGTTCTACGCGCTATTTGGTGACTATCAGACCGGCATCGATGAACCCGAACTTGCCCGCTACCAGCGTTCATTCAACGGCGTAAAAGCAGAATATCGCAACGACCAACTTCAGGCGACGGCTTTTGGTTCCGACACGCCCTATCGCTATCGCCGGGAAGAATTACAGGGCAACGGCCTGAGTGGTCCTTATGGCCTTGCGGCACGTGAAATCCTGACCAATAGCGAAAGAATAACAATCGAGACCCGCGATCGCTTGCGCTCAGAACGGATCATTGATCGCAAGTCACTCGTCCGTCATCTCGACTATGACATCGATTATCTTGCAGGTACATTGCGCTTTCGTGAGCCAATTCTTTCGCGATCAAGCGGATTGGATCCACAGTTCATCGTCGCTGAATACGAAGTTGACGGCATTGGTCAACGTGTCGCCAATGCAGGAGGCAGGGTCCGTTGGACGAGTAGCAACGACAAAGTTCAGATTGCCGCAACCGCAATCCATGACGAAAGCGATATCAAAAAGAGCGACGTACTTGGCGCGGATATCGTCTATCGCCCAGGTGCCGGCACAGAAATCCGTGCAGAGTTAGCCGGATCTGCCGGTCAGGCCAAGGCGTCAGGCTCGGCTGGCAATTTGGGTGGCGCCAAGGCATGGCTGGTGGAAATTGAACACCATGATGAGAAATTTGATCTTCTTGGCTACATCCGTGAACAGGATGCGGGCTTTGGAGTTGGCCAGAACAACCGCTCAGAAGTTGGTACGCGCAAGTTCGGAGCCGATGGCCGCGTAAGATTGACGGACATGTTGTCGGCATCGATGGTTGCCTATCAAGAAGAGTTCTTGGGTCGCGACACGAGCCGCCGCGTTGCATCAGGCGAGATCGAATATCGCAGCAACGGTGCCACAATCCGCGCTGGCGTAACGCATGCGAATGACCAATTGGCAGACGGAACCAGCAATAGTTCGACCCTGGTCAAGCTGGCTGGATCGCAACGTGTGTTGAATGACAAGTTAGAAGTCTCTGCACAAACAGAATTCGCGATCAATGATCAGGACGAGAACATTGACTTTCCTGCGCGTCATAGCATCACTGCGCGGTACAACTTAAAGACTGACGTTGCGCTGGTTGGGAGTTACGAGATCGCCAAGGGCGAAAATATCGATGCTCGAACAGCTCGCTTCGGTTTTGATATTGCTCCTTGGGCAGGCGGGCGGATACTCGCAAGTGCGAACCAGCAGCAGATCACAGAGTTTGGTCCGCGTACTTTTGCAGCTTACGGATTGGCCCAGTCGTTCAAGGTCAGTGACAAATGGTCAATCGACTTCACAATCGATGGCAACAAGACCATTGGAGGCTTTAGTCCAACCGAGGTGATTAATCCGCTCCACCCCGTCTCGTCTGGCGGATTTCTCGGTAACGATGGCAGCCTGACCGAAGATTTTACGGCAGTCACTGCTGGTGCAACTCATCGCGGCGATCGATGGAGCTGGACGGGTCGTGCAGAATATCGCGATGGAGCCAAAACCAATCGCCATGGGCTAACCACTGCCATTTTGCGCCAAATTGGCGAAGGACGTGCAGTTGGGGGCGCGTTCAGCTGGTTCAGCGCCAAGGAACAGGGCGGGGCCACAACCACGACTGCCCAAGCTGAGATCAGCTGGGCTCACCGTCCCGCCAGTAGTCGGTGGTCCTTGCTTAACAAGTCAGAGTTTCGCTATGATTCTGCTGAGAATTCAGTCGCGGGCGTGTCCCGCCCCATCGGCGGTGCGCCGTTGACCATCGACGGCGATGCCAAGTCACGACGTGTCATCAACAGTTTTTCAGTCAACTATTCCCCCGTGGACGACGAAGAAGGCAGGTTTGAGGAACGAGGGGAGTATGCAATATTCTGGGGCACTCGTTATGTATTCGACAAATTTGGTCAGGATGATGTCAAGGGCTGGAGCAATGTATTGGGCGCAGACATGAAATTCGACCTCAGCGAAGTGGCTGATATCGGAGCGGCAGGCACATTGAGAATTGGCGCCAACGGCAAGAACATAGCATATTCAGGCGGACCCGTTCTCACCGTAACTCCATTCAAAAATACAAATATTTCAATCGGCTACAATATCGTTGGGTTCGAGGACCGCGACTTTGAAAAAAGCCGCTATACCAGATCCGGCCCCTTTATCACATTCAAGCTGAAACTTGACCAGGAAAGCTTGGCCGGTTTCAAATTCTAGTCTGCAAAGAGTAATACAGGCGTCTCCATAAACTTCTTTAGCAACTGAACGTAACTCGCAGCATCCCACCCATCCACCACACGGTGATCGCAGCTGATTGACAGGTTCATCAACTTGCGGGCCTCAATGCTGTCGCCAACGAACATGGGGCGCTCAACTATCTTGTTTGGCCCGATGATTGCCACCTCCGGACGGTTGATCACCGGAGTGGTAGCAATTCCACCCAATGGTCCAAGCGAAGTGATAGTAAGGGTCGACCCGGACAATTCATCGCTCTTCGCGTTGCCGTTACGCGCAGCCTCCGCTAAACGGCTAATTTCCATCGCCAACTGCCACACATTGCGATCCTGCGCATCGCGAATGACCGGTACCATGAGCCCGGCGTGAGTTTGTGTCGCCATGCCCAGGTGTACAGAGCCGTGCCGGGTAACAACCCCACTTTCGTCATCAAATCTTGCATTTATCATGGGAAATTGCGGGATGGCCTTGCAAATGGCCACTATCAATAGCGGTAGCATAGTGAGTTTTGGCCTTGGGCCCCGATTGGCATTCAAATCCGCCCGCATTGCCTCAACAGCAGTGACATCGATTTCCTCGACATAGGTGAAGTGGGGGATGTTTCGCTTTGACGCAGCCATGTTTTCCGCGATCCGTCGTCGCATCCCGATCACCTTAATTGCGACATCGTCCCGCTTTGTTGTGTTGGTCGGGGAGCGATAACCATCACGAGCGGAATAGTTCAGATAGTAATCGAGATCAGCATGGCGAATATGACCCCCAGACGTCTTGACGTCACTCAAATCAACGCCCAGGTCCTTGGCCCGTGCACGCACTGCGGGCGATGCCGTGACAGCACCGTGTCCGCTGACCTCAAGCACTTGTTCAGCATGTTCCAAAATTCCGTCAGCAGGTGGCGCGCGAACTGGATCTGGCCTTTCATCGAGAGCCTCAAGGTCACCAGAACTCACGGTTTCATCAATTTCCTTGACGTTTGCAACGACCTCATCTGACAATTGACTGACGTCGTTGACGTCACTTTCAGTTTCAATCTCGATTAACATCGAACCGATGGCGATAACGTCGCCGGCTTCACCCGCAATTTTCGTCACGATTCCAGAAACGGGGCTCTCCATTTCGACCGTTGCCTTATCGGTCATCATGTCGGCTATTGGTTGGTCTTCGGAAATTGGATCCCCGATTTTCACATGCCACGCGACGATTTCAGCTTCGGCGATGCCTTCGCCGATATCTGGCAGGTTGAAGACAAATTTTGCCATGGCCTTAATCCTTCATGATTTTGTCAAAAGCACGTGCGAGGCGCACAGGGCCGGGGAAATAGGCCCATTCAAGACTGTGCGGGTAAGGAGTGTCAAATCCGGTCACTCGCTCGATCGGTGCTTCCAAGTGATAAAAGCACCGCTCTTGAACCAATGCTGCCAGTTCGGCCCCAAAGCCACTTGTTCGGGTTGCTTCATGCACGACCATGCAGCGCCCTGTCTTTTTAACGGATAGCTCGATTGCTTCCACGTCTAAAGGCAACAATGTCCGCAAATCGATGATTTCGGCGTCAATACCGATATCGTCAACCACGGCTCTTACCACATGCACCATCGTACCATAACAAAGAACAGTGACCGCCTGCCCTACTCGGACAGTTGCAGCCTTACCCAAATCAATTCGATAATAATCTTCCGGAACAGCACTGCCTTCGTGCTTCGACCAAGGTTCAACTGGCCGATCATAATATCCACTGAACGGGCCATTATAGATGCGCTTTGGTTCGAAGAATATCACAGGATCATTGTCTTCTATCGCGGCGATGAGAAGGCCTTTGGCGTCATATGGGGTCGCAGGAATGACTGTCTTGATGCCACAAATATGGGTAAACAGGCTCTCGGGGCTCTGACTATGGGTCTGACCGCCAAATATGCCTCCGCCAAATGGTGAACGTACGGTCATTGGGCAGGTAAAATCATTCGCAGATCGATAACGCATCCTGGCCGCTTCGCTCACGAGCTGGTCTAATCCTGGATAGATATAGTCTGCGAACTGGATTTCAGGGACCGGTCGCAATCCATAGGCAGCCATACCCACGCCCACGCCGATGATCCCGCATTCAGAAATTGGCGTATCAAAGACACGCGTTTTACCATGTTTTTTTTGCAGTCCAGCGGTGGCACGGAAGACGCCGCCGAAATATCCGACATCCTCACCCATGATGACAACATTTGGATCTCGCGCCAACATGATGTCCATTGCGCTGTTGATTGCCTCGATCATGTTCATGTTCTTCGTCACGACCTCGGTCATCAGCGAGCCTCCCACTCTGGACCGAACTTGTCGCGCTGCTCCTCGAGGACCTGTGCGCATTGTTCAGACAAGTGCCAGGGCATTTCCTCAAACACGTCCTCGAACATCGTTTCAAAAGAATGGTGAAGGCCGTGTCCCAATATCCCGAACTTCTCAGCTTCCTTCTGTATCAATTTAATATCATTCGTTAATTCTATCTGAAGTGCTTCATGCCGAGCTTCGTCCCATTCACCTATCTTGATGAGATGGGATTTCAGCCTTTCAACCGGATCGCCCAATGGCCAAAGGGCATATTCTTCAGCTGCGCGATAGGCGTTGGGATCATCAGAAGTTGAATGCCCTTCGCCGCGATATGTGAAATATTCGATGAGCGTAGGCCCGTTGTTGGTTCTCGCTCGATCTGCGGCCCATTGCATCGCTGCAAAAACTGCCAGTGCATCATTGCCATCCACGCGTAGTCCGGCAATGCCATAGCCGATAGCGCGTGCAGCAAAGGTCGTTCTCTCACTTCCAGCAAATCCTGAAAAAGAGGAAATAGCCCATTGATTATTAACGACTTGAAAAATGACGGGTGCGTTGTAAACGGCGGCGAATGTCAGTGCGCTGTGGAAATCGCCTTCGGCTGTTGATCCGTCGCCACACCATACAGCAGAGATCCTCGTATCGGCACGAGAGGCAGACGCCATCGCCCACCCTACTGCCTGGGGATATTGGGTTGTGAGGTTTCCTGAAACGCTAAAGAACCCATAGTCCTTGGCCGAGTACATTATCGGCAACTGCCGTCCCTTCAACCTGTCCCCTCGGTTCGAGTAGATTTGATTCATCATGTCAATCAAGGGATAATCGCGAGTAATAAGAATGCCCTGTTGTCGATAGCTTGGGAAGCACATGTCATCGCGGTGTAATGCCATCGTGGTCGCAACCGACGTTGCCTCCTCCCCAAATGACTTCATGTAAAAACTGGTCTTTCCTTGTCGCTGCGCCCTGAACATGCGATCGTCGAACGCACGGACTGTCAGCATTTTGCGCAGCATCAAGCGAATCTTGTCGGCGTCTAGACCTGGGTTCCAGCTGCCCTTTGCTCTGTCGTCGTCATCAAGAACGCGGACAAGTCCGTAGGCCAGGGAGTGTATATCTGCAGGGTCTACATGTTCGTCAGGCCGAACGATTTCATCCACAGGCGGCACGACGACATCGCTGAAGTCAGCGATATCACCAGGACGAAATTTTGGCTCCGGCACGTGAAGACACAAGGGTGTCAGGTTGATCTTCGGACTTTCTGCCATCTGCTCTCTCC
>JBATDO010000078.1:0-6658 GCA_049663505.1 Sphingorhabdus sp. | reverse complement strand
GAGCTACGCTTGGCGGGGGACGCTGGTTCACAACATCTTGGAACAGTGGTTCAAGCAAGATGGCTGTGCACCTGAAAAACTCGTGCGACGGGCGCAGGAATTGCTCACCAATAACGCACTTGATCCGGTACTTCGAGCCTTGTGGCAGCCCAGGATCGCCGATGGTCTGCAGTGGATAGCGACCGAAACGCAGCGCATGATTGATGATGGCGAACGTCGCTTGCTGGTTGCTGAGGAAGCCGGGTCCATGGAGTTGCTCGGCATAAGGATCAAGGGGCGCGCTGATCGGATCGACGCAGTAGACAATGACGGTCTCGTGATAGTTGACTATAAGACCGGTATGCCCCCTCGGCCCAAGCAAGTGAATGCCGGATTTGCATTACAACTCGGGCTAGTGGGGCTGATGGCACAGCAAGGAGCAATAAAGGGCGTGAAGGGTACGGCCCGTAGTTTCGAATATTGGAGCTTGGCAAAAAACAAGCAACGAGGATTTGGCTATATCACCTTGCCGACAAGCAGCCGGCCTACCAACAACAAGAAAATGGCAGATGAATTTGTCCAGTTCGCGAAGGAGCAAGCAGAAGAAGCACTTCGCAAATGGATCTTGGGAACTGAGCCATTCTCGGCAAAGCTGCATCCTCAATACGCAAATTACGATGATTATGATCAACTCATGCGATTGCAGGAATGGAATGGACGTCAGCCAATCGACCCAAGTGGTGAAACATGAACGATGCGATGATGCACAACGGTTTGAAACCACTCATCAAGGCACAGCTGGACGCGGTGATGCCCGCAGACAATATCTGGCTAAGTGCATCGGCCGGAACAGGCAAAACGCAGGTTCTTACAGCGCGGGTCATCCGACTGCTGCTGGAAGAAGGAGTCGAACCGGAAAACCTCCTGTGCATCACTTTTACCAAGGCGGGTGCGTCGGAAATGGCCGAACGCATCAATCAATTGCTGGCATCTTGGGTACAGTTGGACGAGGCAGACCTTGCAAATGACTTGCAAGCTGTCGGCGCCGACTTCGGGCCAGCAACGATCCAGAGGGCGCGCCAACTATTTGCAAAGGTGCTGGACGCGCCAGGTGGTGGACTGCAAATATTAACGATCCACAGCTTTTGCCAATCATTGCTGGGGAGTTTTCCGGAGGAGGCAGGATTGGTTCCCGGGTTTAAGCCGGTTGAAGGCCGCGAGCAGCAAAGGATGCTGCATCAGGCGCTGTCAGAAATGATCTTGGCCGCCGAACTGCGCAACGACGATAGCCTGATCAGGGACCTGCAATCGCTCAGCCTTGAAATGGGTGAAGACGCTTCGCTGAAGTTCCTGCACAAGGCGGCCTCAGCTCCTGACGTGATGGCGGAGATTCCCCAAGGCAGTAGCGCAGTAGTTTGGGCCAGGCGCGTTGCCGGTGTGCGCTTCGATGAACCTACCGCGGTCATGCTCGCCGCAGCACTGGAGGATGGAGCCATCGATCGCGCATCGATTGAGGCTGTTGCGCAAATGAATATCGATTGGTGTAAAGGCAAACCCAATTCCAAGGGGGCAAGCCGTGCATCTGCAATTCACGAATGGCTAAAGCTTTCTCCCGAGAAAAGGGCAGCGCAATTCTTGGACCTCCATTCTTGCTGGACCAAGGCAAACGGCGAACCGATAGTCGCATCAAAAGGCCACACCCCGATGGACGAAGCCTACTGCGAATTGGCTTCGAAATTGAACAGCTGGTCAACTGAACTCGCCGAGCAAGTCAGCAGGGCCCGTTATGCGGATCGGCTCGCAAGGGCATTGCTTGTTGGCAAGGCATTCGCAGATCAATATGCCACTACCAAGCAAGCGCTGGGTGTCGTTGACTTCGATGACATGATCCGAAAGACAGCCGATCTGTTGACTAGAAGCAGCATGGCAGACTGGGTGAGATACAAACTTGATCGCCAGGTTGACCATATTCTTGTCGATGAAGCCCAGGATACAAACAAGTCCCAATGGGACATAGTGCGTGCACTGAGCGATGATTTTTTTAGCGGAGCATCTGCGCGTCCGGATCGAAATCGCACCATATTCGCGGTTGGAGACTTCAAGCAGGCCATATACGGATTTCAGGGCACCGCGCCGGAGCGCTACCGAGAAGCGGGTGCAGATTTTGCCAGCCGGATTGCGGATTCAGGTTTGGAGTTGAGGCAACTCACCTTATCGCAGAGTTTTAGGTCGACTAGCCCGGTATTGGATTTCGTAAATGCAGTCATTGAAGCAACCGGGGGCAACAATTTTGGAATAATTGATCCCATTGAAGATCATTACAGCCAAAAGCCGGATATCGGACTCATTGAACTGCTGGCAACAGTGACGCCAGTTTCGTTGGTAGAAGAAGCAACAGCTCAAGCAGAAGACGATGAAGAGAGCTGGGTAACAGACGAGAAACGTAGGCTGGCGGAAAAGCTAGCCGACCACGTAAAGGGCTTAATCGACGAGCGGCCTTGGCTGGTTACCAAGGCACGCTATCTCCAGCCCGGGGATATCATGTTCCTGCTCCGTAGCCGTGGCGATTTGGCATCATTGCTCGTTGCACAGTTGCACGAACGCGGTGTGCCCGTTGCCGGAATTGACCGGTTACGATTACTTCAACCGCTTGTCGTGCAAGACATGCTGGCCGCAGTTAGATTTGTGCTGCAGCCTGCAGACGACCTAAGCCTTGCCAGCTTATTAGTTTCGCCGCTCATCGGTTGGTCACAAGAAAAACTTTTGGCATATGGATATCGTGGCGACTCCAGGGCCAGCCTTTGGCAACATCTTCGAGAGCAGCCTGACATTGCAACAGATATCGAACCGATCCGAATGATTTTGGCGAAAGCTGATTTCTCTACTGCGTATCATTTCCTTGAACAGATTTTATCTGGACCGATCCAAGGGCGACGAAAGTTTGCGTCACGCTTGGGGAGCGAAGCTCTTGTTCCGATGGAGGAAATGCTGAATGCCGCCATGCAGTTCGAGCAGCAACAAGGAGGAGGCTTGCAAGCATTTCTCGCTTGGTTTGATCGTGGCGACATTGAGATAAAGCGCGACGGCGAAAGCGGTGCCAATGAAGTGCGGGTTATGACTGTGCATGGTGCAAAAGGCCTACAGGCCCCAGTCGTCATTCTGGCAGATACCACGTCTGATCCTGGCCGGAAATCCGACAACTCCGCGGAACTGCTGGTCGACGAGGGGCGTCGGACCCCATTGCTCCCGATACGCAAGGTCGAGCAATCTGACCGTTTGCTCGAAATCGTAGAAAAGCAGAGGGTTCGCGAACTGCAAGAGCACAAGCGCTTGCTGTATGTTGCAATCACTCGCGCCGAGGAAAGGCTCATCATGGGGGGCGCCTTGGGTGTGTCACGCAAAGGTGAGCCACCTAGTGAAAGCTGGTACGCTGCACTAGAAAAGGGCCTGGTTGCGTTGGGATGCACCTGGGAGGACGATACCCGCTGGGGAGGAGTGATGCGCCATGTTGGTCGTGAGGGCAGGTCCGGTGATCCCACCAATGAAGCTGGTCCGAACAAGCATCAAGAAGTCAGTGCAGGCGCGCGACCAGCTTGGCTTGATGCATCCGCACCACAGGAAGAACGTCCCCCCCGACCCTTGGTGCCTTCACGTATTGACGATGACGATTACGGCGATGCGCCGGCTCCAGTTCAAATGCGATCAGCTTCGGAGCGGGGAATAATCATTCACTCGCTACTCGAACGGGTAACCAACGTTGCGTCACTCGCTGCTGCTGAGCGCTGGCTTGATCAACATGCGCAACGACATGTAGTGGACAAGAACGAGATAATGTCTGCCATGCACGCAGTCGTTGACATGCCGGAGTGGCAATCCTTTTTCGGGCCCGGCGCGCGCGCCGAAGTGCCGCTGGCAGCGGTTGTGGGCGAAACCGTGATAACTGGGCGGATTGATCGCATGGTAATCCAGCCTGGATATATCCGCATTCTCGATTTCAAATCCGGTCGTTCATTGCCACGAGACGAGCGCGAAGTTTCGGTCCCATATCTTCGACAAATGGCGCATTATGTCGCCGCATTAGAGGCCATTTTCCCCGGTCATGTCGTCGAAGCGTCGCTTTTGTATACCCACGGGCCGCTCTTGATTACACTTTCCCACGACATATTGGATGCCTACAAACCCGGATCTTAAAGGTTGAAAGCAATTCTATTGATACAGATGCTTGTCAGTGGAGGGCAGGCAACATACATTGGGCCTCAAGCATAGGAGATTTTATGGTTACGACTTCTGTTGGCGACACTGATTTTGACGCCCAAGTTTTGAAATCCGCAACACCAGTTCTCGTTGATTTCTGGGCTGAATGGTGCGGCCCCTGCAAGATGATTGGTCCCAGCCTCGAAGAAATCAGCGAGGAAATGGACGGCGACGTGAAAATCATGAAGCTCAATATCGATGACCATCCCGATACGCCTGCGAAATACGGTGTTCGCGGGATACCGACAATGATCCTTTTTAAAAATGGCGAGGTTGCCGAGACCAAGGTCGGGGCCGCACCCAAAGCTCAAATAAAGAGCTGGTTGGAAGCCGCGCTTTAACTCCTGTAGTCCGCGTTGATAGTAATGTAGCCATGGGTGAGGTCGCATGTCCAAACGGTCGCGCGACCTTCACCAATGCCGAGATTGATACCGATTTCGATTTCCTGCCCTGTAAGATGGCGGGCAACTGGTGCTTCATCATAGTCGCTTACAGGTAGTCCGTTGAGCGCAACTTGCGTGGTCCCAAATCGAATTGAAAGTAGGTCCCGGTTGGCTGGTTCTCCGGCTTTTCCGACTGCCATGACAACGCGTCCCCAATTTGCGTCCTCACCAGCCATTGCCGTCTTGACCAGCGGAGAATTTGCAACTGCCAAGCCAATGCGGCGTGCACTTTCATCGTCTGCAGCACCGGAAACTTCGACCTCAATGAATTTTTGTGCGCCTTCGCCGTCTCTTACGACGAGATGGGCCAATTGGCGGCATATGTCGTCCATTGCAGATGCAAAGGCATCCGCACCAATGTCGTCGAATGAACTCAGCGATGTGTTGCCAGCCTTGCCAGTTGCGAAGGCGAGCACGGTATCGCTGGTAGATGTATCGCTATCCACCGTGATGCAATTGAAACTCTTTTGACTGGAGCCTGACAGGATATTTTGTAGAAAACTCGCATCGACTGCTGCATCGGTGAAAATGTAACCCAGCATTGTTGCCATATCCGGGGCAATCATCCCTGATCCTTTTATGACGCCTACGAGATTTACGGTGGTTTCGCCGATCACCGCGCGTACAACCGCGCCCTTCGCGAAGGTGTCTGTCGTTCCAATGCTGTTGGTCACGGCTTCCCAGCTGCACGGTTCCGCTTTGAATGCTGCGGCAAGCCCTGCCTCGGCCTTGTCCAATGGCAAGGGCACCCCGATGACCCCCGTTGACGACACGAATACCTCGTTTGGTCTGCAGCCGAGATGGCTTGCGACCTGATTTACAATCGCGTCAACTGCCTCGCGACCGCGGTAACCAGTAAATGCATTGCTGTTGCCGGCATTGACGACCAAGGCTCTAGCCGTGCCGCTCCGCAAATTGTCGCGGCAAAGTTCGACCTCTGACGAACAGCAGATGTTACGAGTTGTGACGCCCGCAACTGAAGTACCCGCGGCCAATTCTACGTAGGTCAGATCGCAGCGGTTCCAGTCCTTGTAACCTGCGCGAACAACGCGCGCAGTCACACCAGCAATTTCGGGGAGTTCTGGAAAAGGGACTGCAAGCGGTGAAATTTCGGACACAATTTCGGCCTTCTCATTGCGTGAAGATTATTAACAGAATGTCGTGTAGAAATGTTTTTCCGTTGGTGCAACGACCGGAAATTGTTTCGGGATGGACGAACGGTTGGGGGCTCCCTATATGGCAACAGACACTGTACAGGGCATTTCATGCGTTTGCTGATCTATATTTTGGCTATGATGACCGGCTTTTCGGCCGCCGAAGCCGCGCGTCCAGTGTCTGAATCTCCTGCTGCACTTGGATCCGCGGTCGCTCAGGCGAGCATCATGGTTGCGTCGCTGGCATCTGAAAGCGATGTTGCCTCAGGAAGCCTCTTGGGCGCATTGCCGACACTTTCGGCAATGGTGAGGCTGCGTCAGTATGTCTCAGCTGGCGTCCCGATTGTGCAGACCACCCCGATAGCGCGGCATGATATCTCCCGCCAGTAAGGCGTGACCGGCGCGGATTTTGCGCCTTTTCCAATCCATTCAATTCGAACGCCGGCAATTGGTTCAGCTGAACATTATGCAGGCACGCAAAAATTCAAAGGAAATTCCCATGCTCGGCTCCGTCGCCAAAGCCCTGTTCGGTTCTTCAAACGACCGGTACGTCAAATCGATCATGAAGATCGTCGCTAAAATCAACGCGCTTGAAGATGAAATTGCAGCACTTGATGACGAGGATTTGAAAGGCAAGACACAGCTATTTCGCGACCGTCTGGCATCAGGCGAGACGCTCGACGACATTTTACCAGAAGCATTTGCCACCGTGCGCGAGGCGTCGAAGCGCGTCATGGGCATGCGTCATTTTGATGTGCAGATGGTGGGCGGCATTGTACTCCATCGCGGTGAAATTGCAGAGATGCGTACCGGTGAAGGCAAGACGCT
>JBATDO010000077.1:0-11668 GCA_049663505.1 Sphingorhabdus sp. | reverse complement strand
GTATTTGCCCTGGCAGGCGTCGGGGAAACCGTCGGAGATATCGTCCAGCTGGCAATTCCCGACGGCAGTCGGGCCGGCGCGGTAATTGCCTTTGGCCTGGGAATGGCAGTGTTCACGATGGTGATGGGCAATGCATTTGCGGCTTTTCCTGTAATGATCGCAGCGATAGGAATGCCTTTGTTGATAAGGGAATATGAAGGTGACCCGGCGATAATATGCGCCATCGGAATGCTCGCCGGATTTTGTGGAACGCTCATGACTCCGATGGCCGCCAATTTCAACCTCGTGCCCGCAGCGCTGCTTGAATTGAAGGACAGATATGGCGTGATAAAGGCCCAGATAGCAACGGCTATTCCGCTGCTCATCGTCAATATTTGCCTCATCTATTTTCTGGCATTTCCATGACCATCCTGACGCAAGACATCGCTGCAAAGTTTGCCAGGCTCACTCTTGGCCATATTGGGAAGCAATATCCCTATAAGCTCGACCTCGTGCTGAATGGTCCGGAAGATGCAAAACCGCCGATTGAACATCATCCCATATTTCACGGGAGCTTCGATTGGCATAGCTGCGTACATGGGTGGTGGCAGATCATGCGACTGGTGCGGTTATTTCCCGCGATGCCTGAAGCGGCCAATATTCGAGCGCGTGCCGATCACATGCTAACGCCAGCCAGGGTCGCAGGGGAATGTGCTTTTCTCAACAGGCCAATGTCTTCTGGATTTGAACGCCCATATGGCTGGGCATGGCTCCTCGCATTGCATCACGAACTGGATCATCATCAATCCGAGTGGGGCGAGAACCTATTGCCGCTCGCCAAGGCCTTTGCCGCGCGTTTTCAGGAATTTCTGCCCAAGCTCACTTACCCCATTCGTGTGGGCACGCATTACAATATCGCGTTTGCCTTGATACTGGCATCGGACTGGGCACGTGATCACGATGTCGGCTTGCAGGAACTCATTACCGAGCGCGCCAACCAGTGGTTCAGTAATGACAAGGGTTGCCAAGCTTGGGAACCAGGTGGAGATGAATTCTTGTCCTCCGCCTTGTGTGAAGCACTATTGATGAGCCGAATTATGCCCCAGTGGCAATTTTCGGCCTGGTTTGACACCTTCCTGCCCGCATTGCTGGCGGGACAGCCTTCAACTCTCTTCTCTCCAGCATTGGTTTCTGACCGAAGTGATGGCAAGATTGCACATCTGGATGGCCTCAATCTCTCCAGGGCGTGGTGCTGGCGCGGCATTGCCGCAGCCCTTGGTCCCCACCACAAGGTAGCCAGCATCGCAGAAAAGGTTGCTACAAGCCATATCGATGCCGCGCTTCCCCATGTCGCAGGCGACTATATGGGCGAACACTGGCTGGCGACTTTTGCCTTATTGGCACTCGATGCACCAACTGCTGCGCATATCCACGCCGCGCAGAAAAAATAGCGGCCCAAGATGTCGGGAAAAAGTCCGAAAATGGCGAAGCTCGTGCGGATCGCGGCAGGTGACAGTATCTGCACGATCTGCCCCGAACTGGGCGGAAGCCTGATCGGCTGGTCTGTGGCCGGACAGGACATGCTTCGCCCTACCAGTGCCCGGGCGATCATGTCACGCGATCCCGTGGCCCTCGCGTCCTTCCCTCTTGTGCCATTTTCCAATCGAATCGGCTTTGCGCAGTTCGACTGGAATGGCAGGGCAATCGATCTCGAACCGAATATCCCGACGGAGCCGCATGCCATTCATGGCATTGGTTGGAAATATCGCTGGGAGATAAGAGATTGCAGTTCTGAACAATGTACATTGTCCATGGAGCACGCTCCGGACCGACGCTGGCCATGGGCTTTCACAGCGACCCAGACAATTCGGGTTACGGCCCGTGGACTGGAACTCAAACTGGAGGCCAAAAGCCTCTCTCACGAGGCAGCCCCTCTAGCCTTTGGACACCACCCCTATTTTGATTCCCAAAATGCCCAGCTCGATTTCCGTGCAGCACGCGTTTTCATGTCGGACGCCCTGTCTCTCCCGACATTCCCAGCCGTACCTAGCGGCAAATTCGATTTTGCAGGTGGGGGAAAAGTGATGGAACGCGAAATTGACCATTGTTACGCGGGCTGGGATGGCAACGCACGCATCTGCTGGGATGACCGCCCCTACGCGCTTGACATCATATCCGACATGCCGGCGATCGTCATCTACATACCGCAGGCGGGCAATAGCTTTTGCGTCGAGCCGGTACCGCACATCAACAATGCCGTTAACCGCCCTGGTGACTTGCCGGCGATGCCAATAGCTGGGTGGGGACAAACGCTTGCCAATACAATTCGACTGCACGCTGTAATGAGATAAGCCAGCCTTGCCATGAGGCTGAAACCAGGCAGCGTCGGTGCGACACGATATCTCGTTCTCCCCATCACTTCCTTTTGAATTGAAACGGCGTGGAGACACGCAGGGCAACGCAGCGATTTCTCGGGCAACGTGTTTTTATAGCCATATGAGCAGTATCGAGCCAATGCCCAGATAGGCTCCAAATGGAAATGCAGTCATGCGGTCTGTGGACGACTGCCTAGCTGCGAGTGCCATCAACAGACCTGTTCCGCTTGCGATCAACAAAAGAAGAGGGAGCGATTGCCATCCCAACCACAGCCCCAGTGCAGCAAAGAGTTTTGGATCACCCTGCCCCATTCCCTCGTGGTTCTTGAACTTCAGATAGACCCTGCGCAGCGCTTCCAACGCTGCATAGCCGGCCACTGCACCAATAAGCCTGTCGACAAATCCAATCTGTGGCGCAAGCCACGGTCCAATCAGGACTCCCGCCAACGCGAGCGTGACAACCAACCTGTCGGGAAGCCAGAGATACTTCAGGTCAAGTATGATGAGCGGCAACAATAGCCATCCAAATAGTGCACCAGCACAAGAGAGGTAGGCTGGCATGAAGAGCCATGAACAGATTCCGATCAGTGCTCCGACAAGTTCGAGGCCAAACGCGTCAATAGCAATCGGGTGCCTGCAGAAGCGGCATTTGCCGCGAAGGATGAGAAAGCTGACAATCGGAATTAGGTCCTGAACGACCACGACATGTCCACAATTATCGCAATGCGAACGCCCCTTGGCGACGCTCTTGCCCAGGGGCCAGCGACTGCTCAGGGCACCGACAAAACTACCCCAGATGGCACCCAGAGTGCCAAGCAAACCCATCAAGAACCAGCCCGGAAGCCTCAGCAACAATTCTTCCAGGGCGCTGATCAGAGCCTGCCCTTCCGTACCATCTTGTACCCTCGTGCGACGCTGCTGAAACCGAGCAAGGCAAGCTCTGGCATTTGATCGGTGCGGTCGCGCTCAAGGAAAATAGTCGCGGTATATTGGCCATCTGCCGTCAAGCGTATGTCCAAATGCTCCATTGCCGACTGGCTAACAAACGGAATGAGCAATTTGCCGCGCTCGCAGCGCGGCCTGGCAAGCATCCCTGCGGACATGTCAAGTCCCGGCAAAGTGCTGGCCAATGTCAGTCGGACAGCACCTGCTGTCTCAGCGCAGCGACCTGCAATAAAGCGGGCTGAAAAATCTTCCAACACAATGTTCTCGACGGGAAGCGGGGCGAGCAACGAGCTATCGACAAGCGACGCATTGACGAGGTCGAGCGAGAATCCACCAAGCCGCCGGGTGACCGATCCGGTGATCCCCGGTGCAAAAGGGGCATCGCCTCGCGATATCGAAATTCGAGCCCGACCAAGCAACAGCGGCAGGATTTCTAGCCTGGCATTAACATCGCCAATGGCTAATTTGCCGACACGAAGGTCGCGGATCGTTCCGTCCCAGATCGTGCCATTGATTGCCCTGGCCGTGATATGATCACCGCCCAGGATGGCACGCAGCGGCAAGAAGGCGAGCACAGCTCCCAACAGCAAGAAAATGGCAAAAAAGATCGTGCGCGATCGCGTCATTTGGTTACCTGCTGCAATTGGACATCCACGGTCACCGTGCCATTCGCATTTGGCCTCAGTGCAATGGTGCGCACCTCTACCGCGCGGTTCTCCAGACTGGCGAGCCATGCCAACAATGCCGGGGCGCGCGCCTTGTCTATTCTGAGAGTCATTTGGCCAGCAACAGCACTGCCCGCCTCCAGGATGTCAAAGCCGTTCTCCGCTGCACTTTGCCTGATGACCATGTCGATGCCAGCGCTACTCGCTTGGGTTGTGCGTGCATTATACCCGCCTGCACTTTCGACGACTGCCTCGATCCGACCACGACGAAGCACAGCTTCTTCATGCCGCTCCCTTGCTCGATCAAGCGCGGAAAAGCTGGGCAGTATGATGCCATATACCAGTACTAATGCTGCCGTGAACAAAAAGGCTGTTCCTACAAGCCACTGTTCGCGCTTGCTGAGATTGACAAACCAAGTGCGGAAAAAAGGTATCATGGCATTCTCATCGTCAGGTCGACCAGTGTTGCTCCGCTGTCATCACGCCTCGAAACCGCTGTAATCTTGAACCCGTCCTTTTGAACGGCGACAAGGGCCTTGTTGAGGCTTTGGGCATCGGGTGCGGCAAGGACCGTCGTCAAAATGCCGTCGGGACTAAATCGCAGTTCACGCACCGAGACATTTGGTGCCATTTTGACTGCGCGCCACAACCCTGCCGACAGGGGACCAAATCGTCTTTGAACGATTCCCTTTTGCTGAAGGGCGCGGTCGAGCTGTGTTTCCGCAAGAGCAATATCTTGTATCGAGGGATCGATCTTCCGCGCAGCAGCCAGCGCACGCTCATTTTCATCGCTGGCACCACTGGTGTATGCCACGAAAGTGGCGATCCCGAGCAGAATTGTAACGCCCACAAGTGCGCCCAGCAAACGAATGATCCACTGGCGCTGCGTCGGTGTCGCCCAGATATTGTGCTGGCGCTTTGCGAATTTCCCTTGGCGAAGGTTGATCAGGGGGCTTCGACTGGAAGCCCATAACATCGCCTGAATCTCAACCTGGTCATACTCTTTAACGACACCATCGCCAATCAGCAGCTGGCGAAAAGCAGGCTCGTCCGGCGCAACGAAATTCGATCCCCGAAAGACTTCCATGCCATCAAATGCCGCCTTGGCAACATGATCAGGGTCCCCCTCCACTGCAAGGCCCATGGGCAGAAGGAGATCGGGATCCAGGCCATGCGCCGACAGCAAGGCAAGCCCGCTGGCCATCTTTTCAGGAGATATTGCTGCTGACACGACCATGTCGTCTCCAACATGGCGAGCGACGACATGGACCGGGCCAAGCGACTGTTCAGTGGCTTTCAGTCCCGCCACACTCTCCGCCTGCCGCGGCTCGAGCCCGGGCCAGGATGACCACAGACAGCGAACATCAACAGGCGAGACCAAGGCCATTACGGAGAGATCATCAGCGTCGCCTTGGAAATCTGACAGTGGACCGCATCTCGTCCATTGCCCCTCGTTTATCCTCCAGACGTCGGGATTATCATCCACGCAAACCGGGAACCGGGTAACGACTGTTGTCATTCCTGCTCCCCCCAACTGCGCCAAATGACGCGCGCGGGTTTCGGTGCGCCAACAATCATTGCCTGTCCTTGCAACTCCAGTTCGCGCAGCTTCACGTTAGTGTCCAAAAGGAAGTACTTGCTTGTCAGTTTCACTTGACCTTTGACCAATGGCGCCGGCGCCAACGTTGCCAATTCGGGAGCCTCCCAGAATCGAATCAGGCTGCCATAGCCATTGGTCGGCCGCTTGGCGAGAAGGCTGCGTGCGGTTGCAGGATTGATGCCACTGGGTGGGAACAGCATGACAAGCAACGGCGCTTGTTCAGGCAGCAAAGTGTTGACGTTGACAGGTGACAATTCTGCTTCAGGCAGAGCACAAATCCAGTCGCGCAACTTGGCATAAATATTTGGCGTTACCCCCTTTACAGCGCGCAATTCGCTTGGATGGGAATAAATGCGATTTCCAGCGAGATAACCGGTCTCCCCTCCACGATAAGCGTCATCTTCTGCGCCGCCGGGCAGTTCCACGCTGTCACTGTCTGCCCAGTCAGCAGCCGACGCGGCTACGCTGCGCGCACTATTTTCGTTTATCCCCAGTACGACCATCAACGAGATCATCTGGGCCTGCCCTGTTGAACTCGCCTGGAAATTGCTGCCATCCTTCGTGACGAGGCTGTTAAGGTTGAAGCAGTTACCACCATCGTGCACCGTGACGCTCGCGGTGCCGGCAGGAATTGGTAATCCCTGCTTTGCCCCTAGCCACCCTCCTGCCAAGGTTGTTTGTGCAGCATCGCGCGCAATCAAGTCCTCGATCCGGGCGGCGGCAATCCCCTCGGCAGCGTAACTGAACATCCGCGCTTGGGCGATTGCATTTCCGTTGGCGGACAGCCGTGTGGAAAGCGACAGCCGGTCAAGCGTAGTCGCAGCGATCACCGCCAACACCGATACCATCAGCAACACCGACAGCAATGCCGCCCCGCGCTCGGAGGAATTACCTGCCATCATCCGGCACCTCCGCGGTTATCTGTGGCTTGATGCGGGTTTGCGGTCCAACCAGGAAGAGCATTTTCTGCTCAGGCTGAGAATGAATGGTCAGGTGCAGTTCTACAGCTCTCGGCAAGGCATTGGCATCAATTGCGGTCCAGTCTCCACGCCATGCCCCCTCGTCGTCGCGAAATTTGACTTGCACGGCGCTCACATCTTCAACAAGTGTTGCCGCATCTGCAGGCAACGCACCATCGAGCATTGGCCAGCTCACGCGCTTCAGAACCCCGGATTCCAGTACATAGGCAACTCGTTGCAAACCGGCCCGGGGCGATGCGTCGTAATTTGACCATCCCGCTCGTACAAAGCCGAACAGCGTTCCAGAAGGCCCGCTTTCGCTCGCGGTGAAAGCCGGCACCGCCTGCCCGTTTGCATCCCGGGTCGGTCGGCCGACGGCCTGGGCGAGGTCACCTTCGAGCGAATTGTACAAGCGGTTAACGCGCGCAAGCCCTTCGAGATGATCCTTCACCGCCAGTTGCGTGTCACTGCCTGAACGAAGCAGAATGACGCCAGACGCAGAGATCAGTGCGAAGATAGCCAGTGCCACCAGCATTTCCACAAGCGTGAAACCGTCCTCAGTCGCGCGTTGCGGGGTCATTGCTCAACTGGCCGCGCAATGGTCAGCTGCGCGCGACGCAACTGTGCGTTTCCAGTGCCTGTTACGCTGATATCGATCTTGACCAGCCGCGCATCATCGGTCTTGCTTGTCAAAGCCTTCCAGCGCCATATCTGGCCGCCATTGAGTTCTTCACCCCCGGTTTCACCCAGGGTGGGCGGCGCGGGATCCGAAAGAATATCGACTGCAGCGTTTCGGGCCACTTGCCATGCCATGCTGCTGTCGCCCAGACTCGAGGTTGAACGAACTGAATAGCCTTGCAGTCGCACCATTGCCAATGCCGCGAGACTGAAGATGGCGAGCGCTACCATGATTTCAAGCAACGTGAATCCATTGCGCGAATGCTGGAGATCATCGGCTAACACTGACATCTCCTGTTGCCGCAAGATTCACCGTGACCGCAGCCCCACCCCTGGTCATCGCGATGTGAGCAGCACTTGATGGCAACCCCAGGCTGTCAAAGGCAATTCGAACCTGTCTTGCGCCACCTAGCTGCACGGTTGTGCCATCTCGCCAATTGCTGCGCGCGAAAGGCGCTTCCACGAGTGGTTGCCATGCGCCATCAGCCCGTGCTTCAAATCCATAGCCAGAAGGGCGGACCCACACCGCCATCCCGCGGGATTGGAAGACTGCATGGTCGCGCAAGGCCGCAACACGCGCTGCCAGTTGTTCTGCCTCGTCACGGGCGCCCTTTCCAGGGGAGCCCGCAGTCATGATGATTGCGGCGCTTGCAAGGCCAACGATGAACAGGACCACGATCAACTCTACCAAAGTGAATCCGCGTTCCCGCTCGACATCGACCAGAATCAACCATGGCTTATTCGCCGTAGATGTCGGCATTTTCACTCTCACCACCGGGAGCACCATCGGCACCGAGCGAATAGATGTCAAACGCACCATTGCGGCCAGGAATGGCATATTGATACGGTCTGTTCCACGGATCGTTGGGAAGCTTCTTGATGTAACCTTCGCGCTTTGCGCCACCGGTTGCAGGTGGTGTAACAAGCGCCTGAAGACCAGCAGAGGATTCAGGATAAGTGAGGTTGTCGAGCCGATAGGTTTCCAGTGCCTGGCCAAGGACTGCAATATCGGCCTTCGCTTTTTGGACCATCGCCTTGTCCTGGTTCGGCAGCACGTTGATCGCCACGACAGTGGTCAGCAATGCCAGAATGAACAAGGTAACCATCATTTCAACAAGCGTGAAGCCGTTGGTCCTTGTCTTGTCGGACTTGCGCCGAAACTGAGCCGGTGCGCTATTCATGTCGGTAAGGAAGTAGAGCAGGATACGAAGCATCATTATAGTCCTGTAAGGTTTTGCAGTTGGAGGATGGGCAGGAGAATGGCCAGGATGATGACCGCAACAACACCGCCCATTGCCACGATGATAAGGGGTTCGAGGAGCGAAAGAGCGGTACTGGTGAAGTTGTCAAATTCGCGCTCGAGATATTCGGCTGCTCGCTCCAACATGGTCTCTAGCTGCCCTGCACTTTCGCCACTGGCGGCCAGATAGACAAGCAATGGCGGGAACACGCCGCTCGTGCGCATCGCGCCTGACAAGCTGCCACCGCTGCGGACAGCCTCGACAATATCCTCATTCGCACCGGCCAAGACCTTGTTGCGAATAGTGCTGCCTGTGAGCCTTAATCCCTCGAGCAGGGGCAGTCGGCTGGCTACCATGGTTGCCAGTGTTCGCGCCATGCGCGCAGCGTGCAGGTTGCGTATGAGTTTTCCCAGATATGGGATGCGCAGCATCGACCGGTCAACCGACAGGCGGAACGCCGGGTACGTCAGTGCTCGCCCGAAGGCAACAATGGCGAGGATCACAACAACCAGCAGCACCCACCAATAGGAGGCAAGAAAAGCGGAAATTCCGATCACGATGCGGGTGATCAAGGGCAATTGCTGGTCGACATTGTCGAATTGTTCCACAACGCGCGGTACGACCGAGACCATCAATCCCATGACCACCAGTATCGCCACAAGTGACAGGATCGCGGGATAAGCCAGTGCTCCAATCAGCTTGCCGCGCATTTCTGCCTGGCGTTCGAGCAGCGCTGCCAGCCGCTCGGTGATGAGCGGCAACGTACCAGCGCCTTCACCTGCTGCAATCATTGCTCGATAGAGCGCGGGAAAGCTGGCGCTTTCACGACGCATCGCATCAGAAAGGCGAAGCCCTTCGACCACGCCACCATGTATTTCTGTAAGGATCTTGCAGACACTGGCCTGTTCGCTCTGCCGGCTGATCGTGCGCAGTGCCTCTTCTAGTGGACAAACCTGGACCAGCGACGACAATTGCCGCGTGAACAAGCTCAGCTGTTTCGCGTTGAGTTTCGCGCGCCTGGACCATGGAAGAACGGCGAAGGCCTGAGGCGAGGCAACTGCGGGAACCACGCTGACCACGTAGAGCTTCTTGTGCGTTAACCGCTCCCTTGCGATTTCATCACTGGTCGCAGCAATGCGCCCGCGCCGCGCACGGCCTTCGGGGTCAATCGCATGATATGCGAAATCAGGCATCAACGATGTCCTCACGCCGCGAAATCCGGATTGCTTCTTCAGGCGTAGTATCACCTGCACGAACGAGTTTCCGGGCGGCAGCACTCAAATTGGGCTGATTCAAAAACGCATGTCGGGCAAGAATGGCTTCGTCCCCGCCATCATTGATCAGTCGTCTGATCGTATCGTCAACGCGTATGGCTTCAAACACGCCAATTCGTCCCTGGTAGCCTGTATCGTTGCACTTCGAACAGCCAACTGCCTTGTAAACGATGGTTCCGCGGTCAAATCCGAGAAGTGACGCAATACTGCCGTCGGCCTGTATCGGCTCGCGGCATTCAGGGCACAGTCGTCGTACAAGCCGCTGTGCAATCACCGCACGAAGGGTGGATGCGAGCAGGAACGGCTCAACCTTCATGTCGCGCATCCGGGTAATCGCCCCCAGCGCATCGTTGGTATGCACGGTTGTCAGCACCAGATGCCCCGTGAGTGCAGCTTGAACCGCGATGTCGGCGGTCTCTCGATCGCGAATTTCGCCAACCATCACGACGTCGGGATCCTGGCGCAATATCGCGCGCAAACCAGCGGCAAATGTCATTCCGACCTTGGCATTGACCTGTGTCTGACCAATGCCCTCGACTGCATATTCAACAGGGTCTTCGATAGTCAGGATATTTCGCGTCCCATCATTGAGGCGTTTTAGCCCGGCATATAATGTCGTGGTCTTACCTGATCCGGTTGGGCCTGTTACCAAGATGATGCCATTGGGTTCTGCTAGTGCATCTCCCAATATCGTCAGTGCATCGCGCGACATACCCAACAGGTCGAGCGAAATCCCGGCATTTGCGGTGTCGAGAATGCGCAGCACAACGCGTTCACCTGCCCGGCTCGGCAATGTCGACACGCGCACGTCGACCAGTTTGCCGCCAAGCGTCAACCCGATCCTCCCGTCCTGGGGAATTCGTCGCTCCGCGATGTCGAGGCGAGCCATCACCTTGATCCGGCTCACTACGACAGGCGCCACGTTTGCAGGCAGCCTCAGGCGTTCATGGAGAACCCCGTCTGTCCGCATCCTGACCACCAGGCCTGTTTCATAAGGCTCGATGTGAATATCAGACACTCCTTGCCGAACCGCCTCGGCAATAATTCCGTTGATGAGGCGTATGACCGGAGCGTCATCAGCACTATCGAGAAGGTCATCGGCAGATGGAAGCATGTCCGATAGCAGGTCGCTATTGGACATATCGATCGATCCTGCCATTGCTGCAGCGGAACCGTCCATGGCGTAATGGTCGGAAAGATAGCGATCAAACAATGCATCATCAGCCATTTCGACATCGAATGGCATCGCGAGATAGCGGCGGACTTCAAGCAGCATCAGCGGGTCTGCACCATCGCGCAAGGCAACGACCAGGCGATTGTCGATTTCATGTCGCAGCACGACGCCGTGGGTCTTGGCAAACGCGTAAGGCAGGTCGAGCAGTGGCGGGCTCAGCTTATCGAAATCTTCGTCGACATCTGCCGGAAGCGGGACGTCGGTCGCATCGACTTCGCCTCGGCGGATAATCATTTGCCGTCCCCATTGCTTGGCGAGACCTGGCTCGGTGGAACGTCAACGGATTGTGGAGCTATTGATGCAGCAGGCCTATCAAGCCGGTCGGTCGCACCCAGCAGGATATCATTGGGCCCGACTTCTGGCAGAACAGGTGGCACAGCGCCCATGTAATCGCGCAGCAGTTCATCGATCGACGGCTCGACATCCGGATTACGCTCCAACTGCATGTCTCGAACAAAATCGTACCGTCGTGCTGTCAAACGGTCTCCATCAGCGCGGGTGCGCAGGATTGTCGGGCGGATGAAGACCATGAGGTTGGTCTTGCTCCTGCTGCGGCTGCGCGACTTGAACAGCTCACCAATTATGGGAATATCACTGAGCAGGGGGATGCGTTCGATCGTTCGGCGTTCATCATCGTTGAGAAGACCGCCAATCGCAAGCAGCTGACCATCGCCAACCGTAAGCGTCGTTTCGAATTCACGCTTGTTGAGGATCAGGT
>JBATDO010000076.1:0-2896 GCA_049663505.1 Sphingorhabdus sp. | reverse complement strand
TCGATACTCATCGCTAGCCGAAGCCATGATCATGCAAGCAAGTTGGATCTGTGCTGCGAACCCAGTGCATGTCTTGAAGAGGAACGATATGAAACCGCTTTCATTCCGAACAATCGGCTTGGCCTCGGCCATCGCGCTTTCACTGCTGGGCACCGTCGGCGTGGCTCAAACAGCCGTCCCTTCGCCGAGCTTGCAACGCCCAGTTCGTGTGGTGAAGCAGCTGCCAGCCCAAGAGGCGCCCAGCCCAATCCTTGTCCTGCCCCCTCAGGCGCTGCGGCAAACAAGAGTGAAAGCGCCACTGCCCGTTGCAAGCACGAACTTGAAGCTCCTAACTGATGCCGAAAAGCTCGCCATGGTCAGTCAGTTTCCTGGCCATGCGGCTACACTGCCCACCGGCGTGATGTCCAGCGCCGTGCTGACGCCGATGGAGCCGTACCTTCGCAACCAGGCTACCATCGTGGAGGGTGGCGAGTTCAACGGCCTGAGAGTCAATGGTGAATCCAGTTCGGAATATCCTCCCCATTGGTACTTGGGAGGCAAGGCTGTATGGGTTACCGCACAATTCCTACCGTTTCAGACCGGAAAATTGACCTTCGTGGTCTTCCATGTCGCCCATTTGAATGCCTATAGAAATTATGAAATCAACGGCTACAAGGCTACTGCTGTTGACGGCAAAGTGGTGTTCGCGGTGACACCTGACACATCCAGCTCAATGTGGGTTAGTCTCAGTAATGCACATGCCGACCAGATGACCCTGGTCACTTCAGTCGAAATCTTTGTTGTGGGTTGAATGACTTGCCTACGGCATTTTCCTGAGCAGGAAAATGTCACGGCTTGGACCGCCTTCGGCTTGAGCCCTTCTATATATGGGTGTTGCCGGAGCTGGCGGCACGATGCGGGCGAAGTGCCGGAAGCCAAATCCATCAGTCTCGAACGTCCAAATTCTGAAACAGCAATGCTCGACGCTATCGGTTTTCATAGCCGTGGCGTTGCTATGTCGGCCTGGTAAGCCTTTGGGTTATTCTCTGGGATGACTGCAGCCCCTGCGGCATTGGTCACAGGTATCAGGAAGCAGGGTAGCATTGTTGATCTCAGTCCTGCAAAGGCGCTTTGACCGGGATGTGGACTCCCATAGCCCATCAGGAAAGAATACAGATGGCGGCCGAGATTTCGCGAAAACATATGTTTCAGTTGTTCGTCCTGGTGCTTATCGGTGCTGGCATTGGGCAAATCTTGCAGCGAACCGCTCCCATCGGTCGCGACGTCAGTTCAAGCGTTGCCGCACAGACCTTGCTTCAGGATCGTTCATCTCCAAGCCGGGAAGCTCAGGAACCCACGTTAACGCTGGTCGTGTTTACCGACTATCAGTGTCCAGCTTGCAAGGTTGCACACCGATCCATGGACGCAGCGGTGCAAAGGGACGGGCACATCCGCATCGTTTACAAGGACTGGCCAATCTTTGGAGCAATTTCGCAGCGGGCGGCCCGCATTGCAATAGCTGCGGACCGGCAAGGCATTTACTCAGCGGTGCATGACCGACTGATGAAAGAACGGCGTCCGCTCGATACACAGGTGTTTCGTGAAGCAGTCGCGTTGTCCGGAGGGAGTTGGACGCAGATAGAAAGCGATTTGGTGACTTATGCAGCGGATATCGAAACCCAACTTGAGCATAATCGCCAAGATGCTTTCAAACTGGGTCTTTCGGGTACCCCTGCCTATCTTGCTGGTCCCATACTTGTTTCAGGTGGCCTTAATGAAGCCGATTTCGCAAGGGTTTTTGAACTGGGTCGAAAAACGCTCGACAAGCTCTGATGTACCTTTGACTGGATTTCCGGTGCAATCGGACATGCCAAGGTGACACCATGCAGCGCCGCTAGCTGGCATATCGATTCTCAAATCGAACGCCCACGATTCATCCGCACCACATTCCCCAACAGTTCAGCCTTCGAGGTGCAAGAATATTCCGAGGCAAGAAACCTCGTCGTTAAGGCATATTAGCCGCTGAAAAGTTGCCGACCGGGCGGGGCGACCAAGTGCGCGACATAATAGCCGTGCAAGGAATCGTTCACACGGTTCGTTGCGCAGCCACCAAATCCTGGAAGATCTCACCGTTCGATCACCAGCAATTGTGAACAACATATGCACGTTTTGCCAATCCGTCGGATGAAAAGGCCCCAATTGGAGTTCCTGATTTCGTTCAGCCTCAAGTAACGAACGCCTTGGCAGTACCACTCATTGACGATCAATCGATAAAGCCCCATGCGGTGCTCTGGCGAAGACCCGTTGGCTAAAAGGCCCTGGAAGCCTCGTATCTCGTAATTCATGAAAGCGTTTCCCCCCGAATATGAAAATTTTCCGCATGTTCTCATCGGCTGCGCACGACATGGCGATTGACCTAGGGACAGTTAACACTGTTGTTTATGTTCGGGACAAGGGCATCGTTCTGAACGAGCCGTCTGTGATCGCGCTTGAAACCCGCGATGGCATCCGGAGGGTCAAGGTCGTGGGTAACGAAGCCAAGCTCATGATGGGCAAGACGCCGGACAATATCCAAGCCATTCGTCCACTGCGCGATGGCGTTATCGCAGATATTGAAGTCGCTGAGCAGATGATAAAGCACTTCATCAACAAGGCGCTCGGTGGACCAAGCCGCTTGCCACGAAGCTACAATGTCGTGATCTGCGTTCCATCAAGCTCGACCATGGTCGAGCGTCGCGCGATCAGAGATGCTGCTTCCAATGCGGGTGCGGCGATGGTTCAGCTGATCGAGGAACCTTTGGCGGCCGCCATTGGCGCAGGTTTGCCGGTCACCGAACCAATCGGAGCAATGGTCGTGGACATCGGTGGAGGGACGACAGAAGTGGCGGTACTTTCATTGAGTGGCATAGCTTATAGC
>JBATDO010000075.1:0-4877 GCA_049663505.1 Sphingorhabdus sp. | reverse complement strand
GGGCAATGCCATCGGACTTCGTGCCGGAAAGCACGGCCCGCGATGTGGGTTCGCGTGTCATTGCCAAGCTGCGTGATCGACTTACCGGGCGCTTTGACATTCGCTTGCACGGTGAATTTGAATATCCAGATCGATTGCGCGATGCCACGCACCCTATCGAACTTCTGTATTTCCAAGGCGATTGGGATTTAGCTTCAACTCGTTCGGTTGCCGTTGTCGGGACGCGCAAGCCGACGGAGGATGGCGTTTCTCGGACACGTAAGTTGGTTAGGCAATTGATACAAGACGACTTCACCATCGCATCGGGACTCGCAGAAGGTATTGATACCGCCGCCCATAGCGCAACTCTGGAATTTGGAGGCCGCACCATCGCTGTGATAGGCACTCCGATCAATCACATCTATCCCAAGTGTAATTCAGACTTGCAGGCGAAGATCGCGCTGGACCATTTGCTGGTCAGCCAAGTGCCGATTGAGCGCTATGAAGCGCAAAACTATCGCGTTAACCGTCTGTTCTTTCCGGAACGAAACAAGACGATGTCGGCGTTGACCGAGGCTACAATCATAGTTGAGGCTGGCGAAACATCTGGCACACTCATTCAAGCGCGTGAGGCGATCAAGCAGGGACGAAAACTGTTCATACTCAATAGCTGCTTTGAACGCGGTGACCTGACATGGCCTGCTCGTTTTGAAAAGGAGGGCGCAATTCGCGTTCGAGAATATGACGACATCCGACGCGAGTTGGTCAACTAGATTCAGACGTATCGGCGATCTCGAGCGACCCGACCATCATTATTTGACCGAAGAAGACGATTGTCATTACTTGGGCGACTATACTGCACGGGCCGGTTGGAGCCATAGCGCCACCAATCGGATGATCTCTAATCTGAAAAAGAGTCCTTTGAAGCGAGATCAGCCGGAGTGGCGATATAAAGGCATGGCAATCAATCAGGTGGCCCAAGTGATGCGAAGTGGGATTATGCCGGAGTACCTGGCCGGCCTGACATTCGTTCCCATCCCGCCATCAAAGTTGCAGAATCATCCCGAGTATGATGACAGGGTGCTGCAGATCGCGCTCAGAATATCACCACATGGTACCCGCGAGTTGATCAGGACAGTTGTTTCCCGTGTTGCCCGGCACATCGACGATACCAAGCGTGATCCTAATGCCTTGCGTGCAACGCTCGAATTCGACTGCTCGCTTCGAGAGCCTCCCCCACAACATATTTTTCGGATTGATGATGTGATCACGACCAGTTGCAGTTTTGTGGTCTGCAAGCAAATGTTATCCGAGGAGTTCCCTGACGCTCCCGTCACAGGGTTGTTTGTGGCTCGCCGGGTCCTGCCTTCTCCTTTCGTTACCTTTGATGTCATCGAGTGAGCTGTATTTTATAAAAGCGAGGTATTTGCTGGTGCCGCTTTGGGGGTTGGCAATTGGCGCGGTACGGCCACTGCGCATTTCGCGCGGTCAGTTGAACGACGAAATTAACAAGGATAAATGCATCCCGGCTGCAAGGCCGCACGTTCTCGTGCATATTATCCATAAATCAACCAACTCTAATAGCATGGGCTTTTCTAAATCCCGCTATCCACGGCGCTGGACTGGATTTTTGGGATGGATGAAATGTCAAATGCCGTGGCCGTGGCACATATGCTTCTGGGCGAGAGACAAGCACGCGCGGCGTTTCTCGCTACCTTGCACGAAGCTGCAGAACCTTGCTGGCTGATATTGCTGCAGATCTATGTAGCGAAAGATAAGGATGGAAGTGCGCTCGACGATATAGCGCGCGTTTTGGACATGCGACCAAGTGCAGTCGAGCGTCTGGCCGAGTTCATGGATTCAAAGGGTTATATATTGCGATCTGTACGTAGCGGTCGGACGATTGTCAGGCTGGAACCAGCCACGCGCCATGCCTTCGAGCTGTTACTCGACCAGATTTCTTATGACTTTCGACCCGCTTCCGGCTGATAATCAGCGCGGGGTAAATTGCGCTCGGTGCCGAGCGTGATGTGCACCGCCTCGATGGCGGCATTGATGTGGATTCCGAATAGGAACTCCTTGTGAACGTCGGCTTCGTGCAAGATATCCTCCAGCACGTCCAGCCAGCGGTTCCATTGGTCTTCCGATATGCTCATATAATATGTCTAACCCCTCGCTCCGGCACCATGCACAACGAGCGACCTTCAAGATCTGCGCAGCGCTATGCCATAAACGGCCGAATGTGCAATGACTTGCGACAATGGTTGCTACCTCGCCGATAATGTCCGATTTTGGCACAATGCATGGCATGATTATTAACAGGATCTCGTATCAGTCATAAATGCTTCTCTTGTTGTTTCCAATTCAGTGAAGCAATTTTGCATGGATGCGGTCGGCGCACCGATTCCCGTCCCAGCACCCGCCTCTAGCTGCAGTGTAGTCTTCGAGGCTCGTTGCGAGCAAGATCAGGATGTCGCAGATTCTGCACGTTGCATCACGCCAACACCTTGTGATGCCGGAAATCTGCTGCGAGCGCGATGCCAATAGCCAGACGCCGTGCGGTTCTTTGCAATGCAATCCGTGCGACCAGGGCAAGTCCAACTTGGCAAAAGCTTATAGTCTAAGTGCATGGCCGATGCAGCCAGAGCCGAGGGTCAACATCATCTACTTCGCCTGGCGCACATAGGGCAGGCGCGGCAAATGGCGCGCACTTTTTAGTCGCACTCGCACTTCTCGCTCAGCGCGAGCAGGCGAAGTTGGCACGTTGCGTGCTGAAAAAATTTAACCATATTCGTCAGCCGCCGTAAAACATCGCAATCAGTTCGTGATGGGAAATGCGATGTTCATGAGTTCACAACCAGTTGCAGCGTCCAGGGGGCTCTCGATGCGGCAAGCCATGCAGAACCTCAAGGGCATGCTGGGCATGTATCCTGCCTTTGATCGCGGGCAAAAGGAGTTTGACCGGCATCAATTTGATACCGTCGGCGAGTTTCTCGAAAAACACTCGATCAACCCCTGTCCGGAAAATTACGGGCTCGTATTCAAATTCTGCGTTTGCAAGGAAACAGAACTCCTGCCGGCAATCGGGGAACTGATCAAGACAGGCTACGCACCTGACGACAACAAGCTTGCCGCGGTCACGACCAATCTCGAGCAGGATCTGGACGATCTCGTAAACAACACGCAATCACAACTCGTGGCCATCGAACAGGTCGTTGCACACACCCATTCAGACGCTTCTGAATATGGGACCGCTCTTGAAGGTGCATCGGAAGGTCTCGCCGATAATGGCAAGATCGATGCCCAGGCAATCCTCGCATTATGCGACCTGACCCGCACCATGATCTCGAAGACCCGTGCCGTCGAGACAGAATTGCGCACGCGCTCCAAGGCGATCGATGGCCTGGTTAACTCCCTCAACGACGCCAAGCACAAGGCCGACACCGATGCGCTTACGGGTCTGTCCAACAGGCGTGCCTTTGAACGCCAGCTCGGTGCGGCCGTTGAACGCGCCAAGCAAACCGGCGTCCCTTGTGCGCTCGCCATTTGCGACATTGACAATTTCAAGGACGTCAATGACCGTTTCGGCCACCAGACCGGCGACCGTCTGATCAAGCTGATGGCAGATAATCTCGCTGACCATTGCGGTAGCCATGGCCATGTATTCCGCTTCGGCGGTGACGAATATGTCATCCTGTTCGAAGGCATTGCCAGCGAAAAGGCATTTGGTTGCATCGAAAGTGCCCGCCAGGCGCTTGAGCAGCGTGCGCTTGTTCACCTCGAAACCAAGACCCCGATTGGCGCCATGTCCTTCTCGGGAGGAATTTCAACCATGGGGCTCGATGATGACCCGAGCGAATTGCTCGGAAATGCCGATCGCGCCCTCTACCAGGCAAAGTCACAAGGACGCAATTGCGTGAGGTCGGTTTGCGGCTGATCCTGGTGCCGTTCGACCAGCGCCAGGCCGTGAATTTCATGCGTTTTTCCCGCTAAAGCATTTCCCATCTCGGTCGTTTTATCTCTTGGGGCGTGGCCTGGTTTCAACCACCAGGCATCGCTTTTGCCCCAGGGACCCCAAGTGATTTGACCGGAGTGACGACATGCAAGCTGCCCAAGACCAGACCCTCGAAACAGCGACGCCAGAGCGAAGGCTTGGCCAGCGCCATACTGCCGTCATCCTGGTTGCAAAGCTCAGCACGAACTCGAACCAGTCGGTTTGCCGCGTTCGCAACATTTCGGAAATGGGCGCAAAGCTCGAAACCAGGATCGCGCTCGAGATCGGGCAGCAAGTCGATCTCGAATTGCGATCTGACCTGAAGATGAGCGGGCGCATCGTCTGGGTAAATGGAGGACATGCCGGCGTGCAATTCAACACGGCAATCGATGTCGAACGCTTTCTCACGCGCCCCGAAAGCCGCATTGACCGCATTCGCGCTCGCGCGCCGCGTTACAAATGTGCAGCAAAGGCGCTGGTGTTGAGCGATCTTGGCAATTTTGCCTGTTCCATGTCCGATATCGCCTTATTTGGCGCTTGCCTCACCAATCTCCCCAATCCCGCCATGATGCGTGACGGGCAGGTGATCAAGCTGATGGTTGAAGGCATACCTGCACATCATGCAACAGTGGCCTGGATCAACGGAACCAGCGCGGGCATCAAGTTTCGACACCCTTTAAGGTACAATGATCTCGATGAATGGCTGTGCGACAATGCGCAATTTTCGGGATGGATTCCGCTTTCCATTGCTCCAAATGATGCAAAGGTACCGATTTCTAAGCATTAATCGGATCTCATTTTATACAAAATTACGCTTTTTCACTGAATTTGTTGAAAATAGTATAATTAACAATTGCGCAACGCTCCTGCACATGTGAAACGTCTTGTAACATTTCAGGGGGCT
>JBATDO010000074.1:0-15279 GCA_049663505.1 Sphingorhabdus sp. | reverse complement strand
TGGTTGTGAAATTCGCGAACATCAAAGCGAGTGCCGAGTTCCTTCTTCGCCTTCTCCTTGAGCCTCAGGATGGTGATTGCTCCAATCTTGTAGGCAAGCGCCTGGCTGGGGATCGCGATATAACGTTCAACTTCCGCAGTTGCGTCGGTCTTGCCCATATCACTGTTCGCCAACATATACTCGATTGCCTGGTCGCGGGTCCAACGCTTGGAATGAAGGCCGGTGTCGACAACGAGACGCATCGCGCGCAGCATTTCATCGGATAATGTACCAAAACGCTGATATGGGTCCTTGAACAGGTCCATGTCATAGCCGAGCGTCTCTGCATACAGGGCCCAACCTTCGACATAGGCAGTGTTGCCCCCAAAGCGCATGAAGGCGGGCAGCTTCTCGTTTTCCTGTGCGATACTGATCTGGAAATGATGGCCTGGTGCGCCTTCATGCAGGTAGAGCGTCGTCATTCCAGGCGTTGTGCGACTGGGCAAGTCATAGGCATTGAAGTAGAAAGTGCCAGGACGTGAGCCGTCGGGTGTTCCGTTTTGGTAGGAACCTCCCGCTTCGTATTTCTCGCGGAATTCTTCGTAAGGCTTGATTTCCAAAGGTGCCTTGGGCAGATATTTGAATTGGGTTGATATCTTGGCGTCGACTGTCTTGCCGATATCGTAATAGCCCTGGGTGAGCGCTGCACGACTGGCAGGTTTGAACTTCGGGTCAGTGCGCAAGTGCTCGAAAAACGCCGACAAGCTACCCTTGAACCCGACCTCGTTCTTGATCCCTTCCATTCCCGTCTTGATGCGCGCGACCTCGGACAAGCCGAGGTCATGTACTTCTCCGGCCTTCAAGGGCAGCGTGGTGGTCTGCTCGATGAGATATTGATACAGGTCTTCCCCGCCTTTCATGTAGGAAAGGCCAACGCCCTCGCGGGCGAGCGGCAGATAGCTGTCACGCAGGAAATCACGCAGCCGGGCGTTTGCCGGATAGAGCCCCTTTTCAATGATCTCGCGGTATTCGCTGGTTAGTCGAACCTTATCGGCATCGCTGAAAGTCTCGGGAAACTTGAGGAGCGGCCCGTAATATGGAGATTCTTCGGTCTTTTGCGCCAGCTGGGTGTTCAACTGGTCAATCACGTTCGTGATGGTCAGCTTCGTTTCGAACACGCCCGAGGCCATCCCTTGACGAAACCGGTCGATCGAACGGTCCATCAGGATAATGAATTCCTTATGGCGCTTCAGGTTGTTGTCATAATCTTCGATCGTCTTGAACGGCGCTGCGCCCTGGCCACTGGCAAAGGTCGGGTAGAATGTGTGGAATCCAAAAAAGTGGTTGAGCGGGCGCACAACGGTCAAGTCCATGATTTCCTTGGAAAGGCCCTTCAGCGCGTCGATCTGGTTCTGTTTGAACACGTCATAGGCGATTTGGTTCGTTGCGCTGAGTTTGGCGCGGTCGATGCCTTTGAGGTTTTCCAGGTTCGTCTCGGCGGCCTTGCGTTCTGCATCGAAATAAGCATCGCTTACAAAATCGCCAAACCTGTCAGCATAGCGCATATCGCCCCGAAAAAGAGCGTTGAGAGGATTGCGTTTGAGACTTGCTTCGTCGTCTGCTGCAAAAAGTGCAAACAGCCGCTTGCCTTCGTCCTGCGTGACGTCTGTGACAGCAACAGCGTCTTGTGCAAAGGCAACTGTGCCAGTGGTGGCAGCCAGCGCTGCTCCCATCAACAAAAAGATCTTAAAGGATTTCACAGCTATTCTCCAGAATTTCTCGTGTCGCATGATGCAGCGACTGATGCGTGCGGTGTTCAACGTGAAGCGACTGGAAGCAACGGAATTTCGACAGACGGCTAACTCGAGGGTGCGGGCCGTGTCGATTACAAATATTCAATCAAGTCCCACATCAGGCGTGATCCAAAGCTGCTCTGCAAGATTTTGATAACGATCTTTATGCAGCCTCCACCAACAGGTCATTCCTTGACGGTGTTGATTTCGAGCCAGTTATTCTGGCGATACCATTTCGTGATGACATGTTTGACGCCCTTGGTCACAGGCGTGCCCGTATGCAACGTCTTGTAGTTGAGTGTACCATCCGGCTTCATGTTGTTCCAGATGAGCATCATGCCTCTTTGCGGTTTGACGCCGAGGCCCAGGTGGGGAAATTCTGTAGTGCCGCCTTCTTCGGGTTCGTTGAGAAAAATCATTGCCGTCCAGCTCCGCTGCCCACCTTGAATTCCCTCCTGTTCCCAATAGCCCTGGCTTGGATGAAAGAAGTCATGGTGCGCCTTGAATTCCTGCCCGACCTGGTACCTTTGTCCCTGCATTGTTTCTGCAAATCCGTTGTCGATACCCAGAACATCGCTCATCCTGACCTCCACGCGTGAGACGAACGGGTCCCAGCGGTTGAGATGGCAACTATAGCTGGTGCGAAAGCCATCCTGCTCTGTGCCCTTGTACAATGTCGAAGGGACTGCTTCGGCATCGATCTTGTCGATGAGCCCCTTGCAATCGCCAAGGCTAAGAAAACCCTGGTAAATATAGATCTGGGCATCAGCGTGGTCGACCAGCTGTACCAGCGGGTTGGCGTTCAGTCTCCTTGTGACATGGGCACCGATCTTGGCCAGCTTGTCCGGATCATTGTTGGAATCGAAGGTCTTGATGGGCTGGTCTGCAATCATGGCGAGTTCCGAATCAGTCGATGACCCGGCCCCTTACCATAACAAAGCCAACCTTTTCGAGCGTACGAACATCATCCAGCGGATTGGAATCTACCGCGATAAGGTCCGCCGAATAGCCCACGACAAGCTTACCTATTTCATTTTCCATTCCGAGCGTCTTGGCAGCGATTGTAGTGGCACTTGCCAGTGCCTCCACCGGTGTCATTCCGGCCTTCACCAACAGCGCGAACTCGCCCGCGTTCTGGCCATGTTCAAACACACCGGCATCGGTGCCAAAGGCAATCGTCACACCCATGGCCTTTGCGCGGGTCACCTGGCGGCCCGCAGTTTCGACCGCCTGGCGGGCCTTGACCTCTACTGTCGGGGTGTAAATGCCTTTGCCAAGGCGTGCGCGAACCCCTTCAAGGGCCATGAGCGTGGGGACCAGAACAGTACCTTTGGCCTTCATGACCTTGAGCGCTTCGTCATCGGCAAAAGTACCGTGGTCGATCGTGTCGATGCCAGCGGCGGCGGCCGACCTGATCCCTCCAGCGCCATGCGCGTGGGCCATCACCTTCAGTCCAAGTGAATGCGCAGTACTGGCAATCGAGGTCATTTCCTCGTTCGTGAAATGCGCTTCCAGGCCGCGCCCCTGTTGCGATAGAACGCCGCCTGTCGCGGTAATCTTGATGACATCTGCGCCAAGTCGGGATGCCTTGCGCACTTTTTCTGCACACTCCATTGGACCGGTACAGGTGTAACCTGAATCCAGCGCTGCCAGTACGTCCTTTCGGAACCCGGTCACATCCCCATGCCCACCGACAATGGAAAGGGCAGGGCCTGCAGCAATAATGCGCGGACCAGCGATTTTGCCTTCTGCGGTCCCGCGGCGCAGAACGAAGGATGTATTCTGTGCCGAGCCTGCTTCGCGGACCGTCGTGAAGCCGGCTTTTACAGTCAGAGCCGCGTTTTTCACACCCATGACGACGCCCCATTCATCGGGATCGACAGCCTCGTCGCGAAAGTCACCACCAGGATCACCCGTGAGGTGAACGTGTAGGTCGATCAGGCCCGGCAGAACTGTCTTGGTCGACAGATCAATGACCTTGTCGGCTTGGTACTGCGTATCGCTGCCACGTCGTATTTCCCTGATTAGTCCGTTTTCGACGATGATGACAGCAGGGCCTGTGGGCCCACTAACCGCATCGGGTATAAGGTTTCCTACCAGTATCGCTTGCGTCTCGGCAGCAGCGGGCACGGCGATGGCAAGGCTTGCACCCGCAAGCAGCAGTGAACGGATCATGATATCTCTCCCCAATTGGTTAAGGGCAAGAGTGCTCAGCTTATGTCGATGTTTCAAGCAAAAAAAGACCCGGGCGGTAATCAACCCCCGGGTCCCATGTCACTTCGTTCCGCTTTACCAGAAAAAGCTGTATATTACGTCGACCACGCGGCCATTGTGAATGTCGATGAGCAGCACGTCGTCATAGTACCGAATCCATCTATATGGTCCGTAAGCCGCTGGTAAGCGATATTCCCAAGGGTCATTGATCCAGTAACGTGAACCATAAAAGGCCGACCCCAGATAAAATCCGATGTTGATCCGGTTGTAATTGTGACTGCGATAGGGCGAATAATAGCGACCCGGGCTGTAGTAACTGCGATAAGTGTTACGATGACTGCGCCAGTCATAGCGGCGATCATTGCGCCAGTTGCCATTCCAGCGGTCCGGCCGGTTGTCATCGTTGCGATCATAACGCCGATCTATGTTGCCGTCGCGGTTGCGATCATATCGGCGGTCGATGCGCTCATTGTCATTGCGGTCATAGCGACGGTCAAGGCGACCATCACGATTTCGGTCCCAGGTCCTGTCGAGGTTGCCATCGCGGTTTTGGTCCCAACGCCGATCGAGATTGCCGTCCCGGTTGCGATCATAATAACGACCTTCAGGTCTCGCTGCCTGGTTGGCCGTGGACCGCTCGGTACCTGCACGTACTCGGGTTCTTTCGGTGCGCTGGTTGGTCAACTGCCGATCAGTAGTCTGGTTCTGTGGTGGCTGGTCCGGCGTGCTGCGGCGGGCCTCGCCACGATTGCCTTCGCTGCGCCTGCCTTCTGTCCGACGACCTTCTCCCCTGCGGCCTTCACCGCGTTGAAAGCTGGCGCCGTCTTCAGCCCAAGCCGCGCCAGACGCTGCGCGCGGAGCAACATTTGCGGCCTGAGAGGCCACGGGAGTCAATATCGTCGCTGCAGCCAGCGTTGCCAAAATAATCTTCTTCATGATCATTCCTCAAGGCAGGTGCAACATGCTCCCGCGTTGAACTGGTTAATGTATGATTCGTCCTGAAGCGTAGCTGAACTGGTCATACATGTTCATGAAAGGAAGTGGTTTGATGAACAGCTCAGGGAATTTGGTCAAATGGAACGTCAAGGACTGGGTAATTCTGCCAACCTGAAAAGTCGAAGTGCCACCATTCATTGGACAAGCCAACAAATCCCTCGGCTTCCAGATAATGTTGCAGTCGTGCACGGTTGTCGGTGGCAAGTGGCGATGCCAATGCATAATCACGGTGTGCTTTTTGCGAAAAATCGTCGAATTCCGTTGGCATTTCGACGAGCCGACCCGTTTTGAGATCATGCAGGCTCAGATCAACGGCGCATCCCCGGTTATGTTTTGAACCGCGCTTGGGGTTGGCGACATAATTTTTCTTCGGACCATTCGGGGTGGCGTCCCACAATTTCCGGGTGACCCGCCACGGGCGGTAGGCATCGAATATCGTAATGCCAAGCCCGTCCAACTTCGCTGCAGCGCTCGCACGCACGACGGCCTCGGCTGCAGCTCCAACCATGAATGCACGTGCTTCATCATACAGGACACGGCCTGTGAAATTGTTGGACGTTGCATAGCGCATGTCGAGCCGGATCGTTGGATCCAGTTTGACCAGTTCCACGAGCTTATGTGGATCCCCAGGTGACTGGGTCGCCGTTTTCCTGGCCGGGACAAACGGCACATCCTCGTCAGGCCGGATTGGAACGCATGTGGCCAGCGGCACGATAGCCAGCCCCAAGACCAGCTCCCGACGTCCGAGGCTTAGCTGGCGTCTTTTGCCAACCATTCCTCAAGCCATTTGATCGTGTAGTTGCCGTTCTGGAAATCTGGATCTTCAAGCAGCTTCTGGTGAAGGGGAATGGTGGTTTTCATCCCTTCGATCACGAACTCGCCAAGTGCGCGACGTAAACGCATTAGGCATCCTTCACGTGTCTGGCCGTAAACAATCAGCTTGGCGATCATGCTGTCATAATAAGGAGGGACCTTGTATCCGTGGTACAGGCCACTGTCGACGCGGACGTAAAGGCCACCGGGCGGATGATACCAGCTGACCGTGCCGGGCGATGGCATGAACGTTTGTGGATCTTCAGCATTGATCCGGCACTCGACGGCATGGCCGGTGAACGTTACTTCGTCCTGGGTGAAAGAAAGCGGCTTGCCTTCTGCAACCCGTATCTGCTCACGCACCAGGTCCAGTCCAGTGAT
The DNA here is from genome assembly GCA_049663505.1 of Sphingorhabdus sp. Taxonomy (GTDB): domain Bacteria; phylum Pseudomonadota; class Alphaproteobacteria; order Sphingomonadales; family Sphingomonadaceae; genus Sphingorhabdus_B. Next base: position 9,103 of record JBATDO010000074.1, on the reverse strand, counting down.
CATTTCGGTCACGGGATGTTCCACCTGCAAGCGCGTATTCATCTCGATAAAATAAAACTCGCCGTCTTCCCAGAGAAACTCGATAGTGCCAGCGCCTCGATAACCCATGTCGGCCATCGCCTTTGCGCAAATATTTCCCATGCGGTCGCGTTCGGCGGTCGAGAGCACAGGTGATGGTGCTTCCTCGAGAACTTTCTGGTGCCGGCGTTGGAGCGAACAATCGCGTTCTCCCAAGTGCACCGCGTTGCCGTTGCCATCTCCAAATATCTGGAATTCGATGTGGCGTGGGTTGCCGAGATACTTTTCAAGATAAACAGTGGCATCGCCGAACGCGGCTTTGGCTTCGGAACCAGCTTGCTGCATCTGGCTTTCGAGTTCGTCTTGCGAGTTGACCACCTTCATCCCGCGCCCACCTCCTCCTGAGGCAGCCTTGATGATAACCGGGTAACCGATATCGCGCGCGATCGCCTTTGCCTCTTCGACATCGTCGATGGCACCCTCGGAGCCTGGAACGAGCGGCAAGCCGAGCTTTCCGGCCGAGCGCTTGGCTTCGACCTTGTCACCCATGGTGCGGATATGCTCGGGCTTGGGCCCGATCCACTTGATATCGTGACTTTCAACTATTTCTGCAAATTGCGCATTTTCGGAGAGGAAGCCATATCCCGGGTGGATTGCATCTGCATGGCTGATTTCTGCAGCTGAAATGATCGCTGGAATATTGAGGTAGCTGTCAGTTGCCGCTGGCGGCCCGATGCAGATTGCCTCGTCTGCGAGCCGAACATGCATCGCCTCGGCATCTGCTGTCGAGTGGACAGCAACTGTCTTGATGCCCATTTCGTGCGCGGCGCGGTGGATGCGCAGCGCTATTTCGCCGCGATTGGCAATGAGGATCTTTTCAATACCCATGATGTTACGCAATGACCATCAAGGGCTGATCAAACTCAACTGGCTGGCCGCTTTCGACATAGATTTCCGTCACTGTACCGCTGTTGGGCGCAATTATCGGGTTCATGACCTTCATCGCTTCGATGATGAGCACTGTTTCTCCGACCTTCACCGTTTTTCCCACGGCTACGAACGGTGCCGCGTCTGGATCCGGCGTAAGATAGGCAGTGCCAACCATTGGTGATTTGAGCGCGTTTGCAGCAACGGCAGGCACAGTTGATGCCTCTGATACCGGCACGGCGGTTGGGGCTGGAACGAGCGGTGCGGCTGCAAGCGGGGCGGCCACAGCGGTCATCGTGCGTGACACGCGGATCTTGCGTTCTCCGTCTTCGACTTCAATCTCGCTGAGACCTGTATCATTCAACATTGCAGCGAGTTCGCGCACCAGCGCGGTGTCGACCTGCATTGAGCCGCCATTGCCTGATTTTACCGCCATTAATTCACTCCCTGCGTCTGTTGTAACGGCACTGCCATGTCGTAGTCCGGCCTAATGTCAAAGTTGGAGCGCCGCGTCCAGCGCCAGTTCATAGGATTTTGCGCCGTGCCCTGCAAATACGGCCTTTGCTGCCATACCGACGAAGCTGACATGGCGAAATTGTTCGCGTTTATGCGGGTCGGATAAATGGACTTCGAACACGGGGACCTTGATCGCCTTGATTGCGTCCAGAATCGCGATGGACGTGTGGGTGAACCCGCCAGCATTCAAAAGGATTGCCTTTGCGCTCACTGACTGTGCCTCGTGCAGCCAGTCGATTAGATGGCCTTCGTGGTTCGACTGCCTGAAGTCGATCTCTACACCTGCTGCCCGTGCCTGGTCATCAAGCCGTCCGGCGATGTCGTCGAGCGTGGCGCTTCCATAGATCTCCGGTTCGCGTGTACCGAGAAGATTGAGATTGGGTCCGTTCAGGACAAAGATCACATCGGGCAATGCATGCTCACATTCGCAGTTTAAAAATCATAGGTAAGGCCAATACGGGTTACTGTATCAGCCTGTTCCTTGCCGAACAGCGGCCTGTCCTGATAGCGCAGATCATAAGAAATTTGCGAGGAAATACGTCCGGTCAACTTGGCCTGTAGTCCTGTGATCGTTCGAACGGTATTGTTCTGGTCTTCTGTGACCAGTTCCATGTTGTGCGATAGGCGGACCTTTTCATTCATCTGCCAACTGCTGGTGAGAGCGCCGCGACCCGCAAGCGTGGATTTTTCATTGCCATTTAGATACCATTCATGCCGGTAAGCTGGCCCAGCTTCGAGCGACAATAACACTGTATCGGATTTTACCGCGCGCCAACCCAGGCCAAGGCTTGCCGTCGCGCGATGGGCGATGCCAGCCAAAACATCGCGCTCATATTCCGCGATTGCAAGGGCATATTGGCGATCGTTGATGCTCCAGTCTCCTTGGTAGGCCGCATTCAGATATTCGCGCGACTTCTTTCCTTCATTCTCGTGATAATCTCCGCGAATGCGCAGCTGGTGTGCCACATTCGGCCCTTTGCGGCTCAGTGTTCCTCCAACCGTGATGCCAAAGCTGTTCGTGTTGCCGCTCGTCTGGAATCCGCCCAAGTCTCCTCGACCGGACCATTTTATGGCAGGAAGTGCGGGCAAAGGGGCGTGTGTGGCCGGTGGAACAGGCGGAACTGTGGGTGCTGCAACATTCTCCCGGTCAGCGCGCAAATTCTGTAACGCCAAGACCAGGGAATCGATTTCGATGCCGTCATCGGGATAGGTTTGCCGCGCAAATTTCACGACCGCTGCGAGCTCGGCTGTGTCGCCGTCGCGCGCTGCGTTTGAAATCAGCTTACGGGCTGCTTCCGGCAGCTCTGCAAGTGCTGCTGAACCAGGAATCAAGGCCAACAGGGCAGCACTCAAGAGCCGATACGAGGCAATATGGAATAGTACCATGGAAAGAGCCTTTTCCGGCAAGCCGGGTTGCTATTGCAATTGTACATTACCTATATGGGGTAATTCAAGAATGCGAGATGAAATGACCCTTTGCGCAATGACCGACAGCATTACTGTTACCCTGAATGGCGATCCCCGCCGAATCTCTGCAACCAGCACCATCGCTGAACTTGTTCTCGAAATCGGCCTCGATCCAGCGAAGGTTGCGGTGGAACGTAACCTCGAGATTGTGCCGCGATCAACGCTGGCAGCGGTTCGACTACATGACGGCGACTTGCTTGAAATTGTTCATTTCGTGGGAGGTGGACAGGAGGACAGCTGGTCAGTTGCAGGCCGAACTTTTACATCACGCCTGATTGTTGGCACAGGTAAATACAAGGATTTCGAACAAAATGCAGCAGCCCTGGTCGCTTCGGGTGCTGAAATAATCACCGTCGCTGTGCGACGTGTGAACATATCTGATCCCAAGGCGCCGATGCTGACCGACTACATTGATCCCAAAAAATATACTTATCTTCCCAATACAGCGGGCTGCTTTACTGCAGACGATGCCATCCGCACCTTGCGGCTGGCGCGAGAAGCAGGTGGTTGGGACCTGGTCAAGCTGGAAGTCCTTGGCGAGGCGAGAACACTCTACCCAGACATGCGTGAAACCTTGAGAGCCACTGAAATCCTGGCCAAGGAAGGCTTTCTGCCAATGGTCTACTGCGTTGACGATCCTATCGCCGCCAAGCAGTTGGAAGAGGCAGGTGCTGTGGCAGTAATGCCGCTCGGAGCGCCTATTGGATCTGGGCTTGGCATTCAGAACAGGGTGACTATTCGTCTCATTGTCGAGGGTGCAAAAGTGCCTGTGCTGGTCGATGCAGGAGTCGGAACTGCATCGGACGCAGCCGTCGCGATGGAACTGGGCTGTGACGGGGTCTTGATGAACACCGCAATCGCTGAAGCTCGGCACCCGGTTGCGATGGCGCAGGCAATGAGGCTTGCAGTTGAGGCAGGTCGGCTTGCCTACAATGCCGGGCGCATGGCACGCCGGATGTACGCAGATCCGTCTTCACCGCTTGCAGGATTGATCTGACCTTTCGACAAACGACGTGTCGATGATGATGTCGGGCCCACGAATTCTCATGCTTTTACATTTGTCGAGCGCCATCTGGCGTTTGTCGACCCGTTTGTCGAACGGTCGACGGTCTTCGCGCTTAATCGAAAGTGTAATGCACGAGCAACACAGCTCGCTTAAATAGGGTCTTGCAGGACGGGCTTACACCCCATGCTCCCCAGCTACAGATGTTGGTCCTCCTGCAACTTTCCCCATGGCCGATGGCAAGAGTTGCGGCCAGAACAATATTGAAGGATGTTCCAATGGCTACCCCCAAGCTCATACCACTTTCCATCGCGGCAGCATCGCTGCTTGCTATTTCTACGCCTGCTTTGGCCGATACAAAGGTAAAGCAGGTCAAACATGAAGATCTTGACCTGTCGACGGCAAATGGCCAGCAGCGTCTCAAGGTCCGCGTTAAACAGGCAGTCAAGCAGGTGTGCGGAAGTCCGCGTGCTATGACGCTGCGCGATCGTCTCGACCAGAACCAATGCGAAGCCAAGGCAATGGCCAATGCGATGCCCAAAGCCGAACGTGCGATCGCCACCTATGCCGAAAGGCTGCGGCTTGCATCACGCAAGTCCCCGATCGTGGCAGGCAACTAAGTCCAAGCATTTGGATAACCCATTAAGGTTCCGGCGGCTCCCGCCGGAGCCATTTTATTTTCCTGCAAGCTTCTTGACCTCGGCCAGGTATTTTCGTCCGATCCGCATGGACAAGTCGTCTCCGAGCATGGCGTGCCAGACGCCCCCTCCTTCGTGGCGGAGTCCGGTGATCAGGTCACGGCGAACGATATGGCTGCGGTGGATGCGCTGGAATTGTTCCGGGTTGAGGCGTTGCTCAAGCGTGGAAATGGTCTGGTGAAGCAAATAGCTGCGTTGGCCGGTGTAAAGTCGCATATAGTCGCGTTCGGCTTCAATTCGCTCGATATCCACCGCTGCAATACGGATGAGTTCGGCGCGGTGGGACACCCAGAACTCGCTGGCATAATTGCCGTCGTTGACGGCTGGCTTTTCTAGCGGCTTGGTGCCTGTAACAGTCTGCGCCCGGGCGATGGCACGGCTCAAGCGTTCGCTCGAAACGGGCTTGAGCACATAATCGACTACATCGAGATCAAATGCCTCCACAGCGAAATTGTCATAAGCCGTCACCAGCACTATCGCTGGCTTGCGTTCCATCAGCCCGAGTGCCCGGGCTGCGTTTATGCCGTCCATCTTGGGCATGCCAATGTCCAGGAAGATCAGGTCGGGTGTCAATTGCTGCGCTCCCCGCAAGGCAGCAACGCCGTCGCTAGCGGTACCGACGATCTCTATGCCGGGATGTTCGCTGCACAATATTTCAAGCCGTTCGACCGCCAGTGGTTCGTCATCGACAATCATGGTGCGAAGCCGGTTCATTCGCCCACCTTGTGGCTGAGGGGGAGGGTCAGGATCGCAATATATCCCCCCTCGTCCTGGATATGAGTGCTCAACGACGCAGCGCTGCGGTAACGGGCTTCAAGCCTGTCTCGTACATTGGCAAGGCCAATACCATTACCGCCTCCGTCGCTGCTGCTCATGGGCTCTCCGTCATCGCTGATACTGATAACCATCATGTCTTCGACCTGCTTGGCCCTGATCTTGATGGTCACTGGCCTGCCCGATCTGGATACGCCATATTTTATCGCGTTTTCGACCAGTGGCTGCAAGATCAATGCAGGGACGTGCTGGTTCATCAGTTTTGCTGGGATATCGATTTCTGTTTGCAGGCGCTTGGGAAAGCGAATCTTCTCGATTTCGAGGTACAGGCGCTGGAGATCGACCTCCTCGGCCAGCGTGACATCCTCCAGTGGATCGCTGGACAGGCTTGTGCGGTAAAAGTTCGACAGGTTCTGGATCATCGCTTCTGCTTCTTTTGGTTTGCCAGTGATTACCAAGCTTGAAAGCGAGTTGAGGGTGTTGAAAAGGAAATGGGGGTTGACCTGATATCTCAGAGATCGGAGTTCTGAATCCTGTGCCGCTTGTGCATAGCGGGAGGCCTTGCGCTCGGCCTCGCGAACCTCGCGGGCATAGCCCAGCGCCAGGAACAACGATGCCCAGGCGGTTATGAAGAAATAGCGCGTCACCGAGATTTCGGCGATTTCCTGCCAAGCAGATAGCCCAATGAGCGCCTGCAATTCCTCGACACGATGCTCGATGTCCGGGTCAGCAAAAAGGCTGATCGGGTCATAGACATTGAAAATATAGTAATTGGTAGTCGCAATAGCGATCGCGCAGGGCACCGAGGCGATGAAGGCTGCCGCGACCCTTGTGCCGAGCGGGCGTCGATCAAATAGTCTGAGGACCAGGTACAAGAGCCATGTCAGGAATATGCCGATGATCGTGACGGCCACGCGCCTGGATGCAAGTTCGTCCTGCGCAGGGAAGTCCATGACAGCTGCTCGCAGCGACACGATCAATGCATGAAACAGCCAGAAACCAACGATCGTCAGAAATGCAATCTGGTGACCTACGAGACCTTTCCTGAATTTTAGCAATGTCATTTTTTATCCATAGCGCATTTTCACAACGATGCACCGCTTTGCATACGCGTTGAGTGTCCCTTGTCGAAGCAGTGCCTGATTTTGTCGAAACTTTTAATATTGGCGAGGCCGTTAACCATTCGCTAACCATCTTTCTGCAAAAGTGCAGGTCTGTGGTAACAGGGGAATGTGACCATGACGAAATGCAATAATGATGGGCCTGGCCTTTTGACCTTGGCCGAGATCAAGGAATTCGCGAGTTTTAGTGCTGCAACTCAGCGCTACATTCGCAGGTCTCTCGATGTTGCGTTTGACCGCAAGGACGCCATCGCGCTCTGGTCGCGCGATGCCGTCGAAGCGGCGAGCATCAAGACGCAGCACATCTTTTATAACAAGCTACCTGAAATTCGTGCGCTGATCCCGGAAACCAGTTCGATTGAAGAAGCCGAGCCCTTTTTGGCTTCGCTCGTCACCGTGTCGGCCTTCGACCTGGGCCAAGGACGCCTGGATGGATTTGCGGCTTACCGATTCCTGTATGAACGCCTGATCGCGGCGGATGCGCGCCCCTGGTTACCGGCCGGCTTTTGCGCTGCGGCAGCCATGCCTCACCTCCAGCCCGGCCGCCGAAAGGCCTTGCTCCAATCGATCAGTGAGGCAGCGGCCACGGCACCGGGATGGTCCAAACGCGCGCCGAGCTTCTATCCCGAATGGGTGGAAAAGGTCGAAATGGACAGCACAACTCGCCGCTGACCATCGCTTCTGCGCGGTTCACCCAAAGCATTAAAGCAGGCTGAGGAGCTTGCGCGTGGCCTCTTCGGATGACGCAGGGTTCTGACCCGTGACGAGTTTTCCATCAACCACGACGAAAGGCGCCCAATCCTCGCCCTTGCGATATTTGCCGCCTTTTGCAATCAGCATGTCCTCGACGAGGAAAGGCACGACTTCCGACAGGCCAACGGCTTCTTCTTCTGTGTTTGTAAAACCGGTGACGGTCTTGCCCGACACAATGGGGTTACCGTCCGCTCCTGTGACATGCTTGAAAACGCCCGGGGCGTGGCAGACTGCGCCGACGGGACGACCGCTCGATGCAAATGCCTCGATCAGCTGCCTGCTATCTTTGCTTTCGGCCAGGTCCCAGAGAGGGCCGTGGCCCCCAGGATAAAATATGGCGTCGAAACCGTCTGCGGAGATGGTCGAAAGTACGGCCGTGTTGGCCAGCTGGTCCTGCGCCCCTTTATCGGCCTTGAAGCGTTTCGTGGCATCGGTCTGCGCGTCATCGGTATCGCTCGACGGGTCTAGTGGAGGTTTCCCGCCCGTTGGCGATGCCAATGTCAACCTGGCACCTGCATCTTTGAACACGTAATAGGGCGCGGCGAATTCCTCCAGCCAGAAGCCCGTTTTCTTGCCGGTTTCGCCGAGCTCGTCGTGCGAGGTGAGTACCATCAGGATGTTCAATGTCGTTGCCCTTGTAATTTGAAGGAAATTCGCCGTTCGACGTGGTGGGCTGCCCACAGTGCCAGACCCATCTCCATAAACGAATACGGACGACGCTTGTTCCAGCTCCGCTGCTTTCAACAATAGATTGGTTCTGGACAGGATTTCGAATTGGTAGCCAGGCGAGGGTCTGGCAATGCCATATTCAATGTCGATCAAACCTTCAGGTTTTTGATCATCTCTTTTCCGCTTTCGCGCGCAGGGCGATCATTACGTCAGCTGGGCCGAGGCTTCGTGGCGACCAAGATCTTGCGGGCGACAAGCCAGCTTACGGGCAAAGACAGGACAAAGCCAGCGGCTGCGGCAAGCAGGATCGGTTGCATTGTGTCGAGCCCGACCGTGAGAACAGCGATAACGCCGACACCCATAAGTGTGGTTGAAATAACCGCGAAGAGAACCATCATCAACCGCACCATGATTTATCCTTTTCAAGTCCTGATGTTTCATTGATAGCACAGAGTTACAAATTGACTTTGACCAGGATCAACTAACACACGTTTCATTGCTGCGCACTTCGTTGAATTCGCTTTGATAGGTTGAGCAGTTTTGGGTTGGAAAGGGAGCTGCATCCAAAGGCAAAAGACGCGCCAGTGGCGCTGGGTCAAGCGTGATCTGGCGACGCCTTGAACTGATCAAATGCTTCGACCGCCTGTGCGGCATACATGAGGCTTGGTCCGGCTCCCATGTAGAGAGCCATCCCTGTAACTTCCATGATCTCTTCACGTGTCGCGCCGAGCTTAACTGCGGCCTTTGCATGGAAAGCAACGCAGCCATCGCAGCGAATAGCAACGGCAATTGCGATGGCGATCAACTCCTTGGTTTTGGCATCAATGACTCCTTCCTTCGTGGCGGCTTGCGCCATTGCAGAAAAGGCCTTCATCACCTCTGGCGAACCAAGTCGCACTTCCTTGATGGCGCCAGAAAGTTCATTTGCCATTTCGGGCCAGTTTTTGTGCATGGTTTGAAGAACCCTTTTATTCTTGGCCAACCAGTGCGCGCAGCCGGAAGGCAGTCGCAACTCGGTCCGTTCTTGCTTGTTCCAGCGCCGCCGCTGCAGCAATTGCCTCGCGCTCGGCATCAAGCAGGTCAAGTTGCGGTTTCATGCCAACCCGAACTTCTTGTCGAACGCTTGCAAGTGCATCTTCGGCCGCACGAAACTGGTC